>NZ_JBTOLW010000018.1:0-73403 GCF_054552115.1 Pseudohaliea sp.
CTACAGCCTGAATCACACCCAGCCGATCCACCTCCCGCCTGCTCATGGTAATGCGCTCCGTCACCATGCCCCTCCAAAAACCAAAAAGGGGACATTTTAAAATTGGGCAGAGGGGACATTACTGCTTTGGGCTAACAATCTTCGTCATGTCTGCCCACTCCTTTACGCCACGTTGTCGTAGGCTCTGAGATGAGCCTCGCATTCGTTTTTCGGGCGAAAGCCAGGAGCAATCGGGATGTGGCGATCAGGATCGCGAACGTCGTGCCAGCGGCCGTTGGCGTCCTTGAGGATCAGCAGGTTCACGTGGTCCTCGAACATGTCGCGGTCCCACGTGTAGACCGGGCACCTACCCGATCCCTGGTTCATCTGTGGAGGAAGGATGTTCCCGTTGTGCAGCAGCTTGTAGAACGAGCGACGGGAAAGCTCGGAGTTGTCTCCAACTTGGGCAGCTTTTGCGAGCTGGCTGGCTACAACACGCTTTGGGAGGGCGTCAAAATCAATGAGCCCAAAATCAATTGCCTTATACATGGTCGGCACCTTTGGCAAGTCAGCACTCCGATACGGGACCACGCTGTGGTGCCCAGTACCGTCGCGTTAGCGGAGTCGCCCCGAAACGCTATGACTTGCCTGCCGATCTCTACCCTTCCGCACCGGTTGTAACGGCACTTGGGTAACTATTGGTTCCGAATCCTAGCTGCGACGTAATTCTCTCAAGGCAGATGGCACTAGGATCGACTTGCCAATAGGCTTTACTTGATTGCTTTCTTCATCACGCGACAAATATACCTCGCGCTTTCTTATTTCTGAAGGCGCCCAAGCCGCGCCTGACAACATGGCCTGATTCTCAACCGTGACCGCTCAGGTCGCGGATCGCGGGGCTCGACGAGCGATCCACCACGACCCAACTAGGATACCACGGCGACGCACCCCGCGTCTATTTGGGTTTATACATTCGGCAAGGATTTCAAACAGTTAGGGGCGACGTGGCGCGGGCCCAAAGTGTCTACCGGGGGGTGCTACGATGGCTTCGAGGGCCTAGAGCCCGCGTCACGCGGGCCCCCGAGATATGGTCCGCCTGGCAGGAGTCGAACCTGCGACCTGCCGCTTAGGAGGCGGCTGCTCTATCCTGCTGAGCTACAGGCGGAAACCTGCGATTATTTCCGCTGCAGGATGAGAGTACAAGGGCGCGCGGGCCGACAGGGCGCTTTTACCGGTCCGCTGCGGGTGCGATACTCCCGGGGGACCCGTCATGAGGATCACAGGATGTCGGACACGGACCTCGAGATTGCCCCCTACCTCGCCCTCATGGTGAACAAGGAAGGCGAGGACATGTACCTCCACTCTGGCGCCAAGATACTCATCAAGGGGCCCTTCGGCTTCGCCTGGATCGGCGAGCGCCTTGTTGCCGGGCAGGTGGACCGCATCTTCCGCTCCCTCACCTCGGACCGGAAGATCATGGAGTTCGAGGAAAACGGCGAGGTGGATTTCAGCGTCGGCGTGCCGAACCTGGGACGCTTCCGGGCCGCCGCGTTCCGCCAGCGGGGCGAGACCTCAATGGTTTTCCGCTACGTGCGCAACGAGATACCCAGCGTCGAGGAACTGGGCCTGCCCCCGGTACTGAACGACCTGGTGATGGAGAAGAACGGCCTCATCGTGGTCGTCGGCGCCACGGGATCGGGCAAGTCGACCTCCCTCGCGGCCATGATCGACCACCGCAACTCGAATGCGGCCGGGCACATCATCACGCTGGAGGACCCGATCGAGTACCTGCACGAACACAAGCGGTCCGTGGTCGCCCAGCGCGAGATCGGTGTGGACACGGAGAGCTTCAGCACCGGCATCCGCTCGGCCATGCGCTCGGCGCCGAACGTGATCCTCCTCGGTGAGATCCGGGACCTGGAAAGCATGGAGTACGCCCTCAAGTTCGCCAACACCGGGCACCTCTGTCTCACGACCCTGCACGCCAACAATGCGGTCTCGGCGCTCGAGCGGATGCTGACCTTCTTCCCCTCGGAGGACCAGGCCAACGAGACCATCCGCGTCGCACAGAACCTGCGCGCCATCATTTCCCAGCGCCTCGTGCCCACGGTAGGCGGCGGCAAGTGTGCGGCCATGGAGGTGATGATCAACACGCCCCGGGTCCAGGACCTGATCACCAAGCAGGACTTCTCGGAGCTCCGCGACACCATGGCCCAGGGCGGCAAGTACCAGATGCGCACCTTCGACCAGGCGCTCATCGAGCTCTACGAGAAAGGCAAGATCAGCGCCGAGACGGCTATCGAGTACGCCGATTCGAAGAACAACGTGTCGCTGCACATCCGCCTGAACAAGGGCGACGCCTTCGACAATATCGACCTCGAGCTCGACGAGATCGACCGGAAATAGGCGCCGCCACCTCGGGGCTCAGCCCATGGTGATGCAGACCTTGCCGAAGTGCGCCTGCGCTTCCTGGTGCCGGAAGGCGCCCGCCAGGTCCTCGAGGGGGTAACTGCTGTCGATCACCGGGTGCAGGTCCGCCGCCTCGATCGCCCTGACCATGTCGGCCTGGGCCTGCTGGCTGCCTACGGTAATCCCGGCGATCCGGGCGTTTTTCTGGAACATGGCCGCCAGCGGGACCTCGCCGGCGACGCCGGTAAGCACCCCGATCATGGCGATGCAGCCCCCGAAGCCCACGGCCCGTACCGACTCGCCGATGGTTCCGGGCCCGCCGACCTCCACGACCAGTTCGACACCGCGCCCCCCGGTGAGCTTTTCCACCGCCTTGCCCCACTTCGGCTCCTTGCGGTAGTTGATCAGGTGCTCGGCGCCCAGGGCGCCGAGGCGCTCGAGCTTCTCGTCGGAAGAGGACGTGGCGATCACCCGGCAGCCGATCATGCGGGCGAACTGCAGCGCGAACACGCTGACCCCGCCGGAGCCCTGCACGAGCACCCAGTCGCCGGGCTTGAGGCGCGTCTCCACGAACAGTGCCCGCCAGGCGGTGAGGGCCGCACAGGGAAGCGTTGCCGCCTCGGCAAAGTCGAGGTTCGCCGGCATGGGCCCGAAGGCGGCTTCCGCCATGGTCACCGAGCCGGCGGCGAAGCCGTCGACGTGATCGCCGGGTACCCCGACGAGCTTGTCCATGGTGGCCGTACCGTCGACCCAGCCCGGGAAGAAATGGCTGATCACCCGGTCGCCGGCCTGGAAACGGCTGACACCCTCCCCCACGGCCGTGATCGTGCCCGCGCAGTCCGAGAGCGGCACGCGCCCCGGGGCCGTGGGGATCAGCCCGGTCACGACGACGTAGTCGTGGAAGTTCAGGGAACTGGCCGCGACCTCGACCTGCACCTCACCCGGTCCCGGCGGCCGGGGCTCGGCCGTATCGAGGGCGAGGCTGTCGAGGCCGGCGGGTTCACCAAGGCGCATCACGTGCATGGACATCTCCTGTTGGCGTTTTTCGAGAGTTGTGTCAAAGGCTGAGCTTCAGATCATCGCGAGCCTCGCGGGCGAGGGTCTCGCGGAAATCCGGGTGGGCGATGGCAATCAGGTCCCGGGCGCGCTCGCGCAGGGAGCGCCCGCGCATCTCGGCGACACCGTACTCGGTCACGACGAAGTCCACCTGGGCGCGCGTCGTCACCACGCCGGCGCCGGCGGCAAGGCTTGAGACGAGCCGCGTCGACGTCCCGCCCCGGGCCGTGCTCGGCAGGGCAATGATGCTCTTGCCCTGCTCCGAGTAGGTCGCACCGAGCACGAAGTCCACCTGGCCACCCACGCCGGAATAGATGCGATGGCCGATGGAATCGGCGCAGACCTGCCCGGTAAGGTCAATCTGCAGCGCGCTGTTGATGGAGGTGACCCGCGGGTTCTTGGCGATAACGGTGGGGTTGTTGACGAACTCCACGTCGAGAAAGGCCACCTGCGGGTTGTCGTGCACGAAGTCGTAGAGCGCGGCGCCGCCCATGGCGAAGCTGGTCACCGTGCGGCCGCGGCCGATGCGCTTGGCGCTGTTGTCGATCACACCGCTGTCGATCAGCGGCAGCACCCCGTCGGAGAACATCTCCGTATGGATGCCGAGGTGCCGGTGGTCACCGAGGCAGCGCAGGGCCGCGTCCGGGATCGCGCCGATGCCCATCTGCAGGCAGGCACCGTCCTCGACCAGCGAGGCGACATTGGCACCGATGCGGCTTTCCACTGCCGAAGCCTTGCGGTCACCCACGATGAGCAGCGGCTCGTCGGACTCGAAGGCCGTGTGGATCTGGCGCACATTGAGAAAGCTGTCGCCGTGGGTGCGCGGCATGTTCGGGTTGACGTGGGCGATGATGCGGCCGGCCACCTCGCAGGCTGCCGCCGTGGCTTCCACGGAAATGCCCAGCGAGCAGTTGCCGTGGTAGTCCGGCGGCGACACCTGCACCAGCGCCGTGTCCACCCGCTGCTCGCCCTTGCGAAAGAGCTTGGGCAGCTCCGAGAGAAAGAGGGGGATGTAGTCGGCCCTGCCCTGGTTGATCAGCTCCCGGGTCTGCTTGCCGGCAAAGAAGCAGCGATGCCGCAGGTGGCCATTGAGGGACGGGTCGGTCACCGTCTCCGCATGCTCCAGGTGCAACTGCATGAGCGTCAGGTCGCGGCGGGAGCGCGCATGCCCGGCCAGGCCCTCGAGAAGCCGCGTCGGCGTTGCCGCCATCGAATGACACCAGATGAACTCGCCGGACTGGATTTCGTCCAGGGCCTCTTCCGCGCTATCTACCAGCCGCATGACGCCGCGTTCTCCTCGGGGGGACAATGGGGAGCCAACAGTCTAGGGTGCACCGCGGGGCGGCGCAATGGAGCCGGGCCTAGGCCGCGCGCACGACCGTGAGCCCGCCGAGGTAGACGAGATGACAGGCCCCTGCAACGAGCGTGAGCCGCGTGCGCAGACGCCGGTACCAGTCCGCCGGCAGCGTATTGCGCTCGTACCAGAGCTGGGTGAGATGACCGAGCAGGAGAAGGAGCGCAGCGAGCACCGGCTGTGCGGTAAGGAAGGCGAGCACCGCGAAGATCACGACCCCGTTGCTGACCAGGATCCGCGGCGTTCGCTCGCCCGGGGTCACCTGGGGTGCCGAGCCCCAGAGCGTCCCCGCCAGGAAGCAGAGGATGGCGAGGGAATAGACCAGGAAGCCCTGCTGCGCGAAGGCGTGCGGGTAGTCACGAAGGACCCAGACACCGCCGGCACCGGCGAGGAATGGCAACAGGCCGGCATAGCCCAGGCTGCTCGCGAGGCGCCGGTTCACCATCCCTCCGCCTCCCCGACACGCCGGATCACGAGGGTGAGCTCACCCACCCGGAAGCCGAATTTGCGCAGCTCTGACTCATTCAGCAGCGTCTGCTCGTCGATGAGATACATCCGGTCGTCGATCACCACGTCGATGGTGCCGTCGCCCCGGGGCACGCGAAGCACGTAGTCGAGAAACATGGCGTTACCGGCGACGGTGAGTTCGCCCTCCCCTACCACATCACCGGCCGTACCCCGGTAGCGGCCCGGCCCGTCGGGCGTCAGGGTCCAGACCCGGCGGTCCGTCTCGCCGTCATCGAAGACGAAATCCTCCTCGAGGGTTCCCACGCCGTCTTCCCAGTATGCCTTGATGGTCGCCCGGAAGCGCCGTGTAACTTCACCGCCGCGGTTCTTGAGCATGCCGTAGGCGACCAGGTCGCCGTTGAAGAAGCGCTCCGGCACGAGCGCGGGTGTCTCTCCGGCGTAATCCTCGACAGTGACCGAGCCGCAGCCCTGCAGCACGAGTCCAAGGCTGAGTAGCAGGCCGGCAATCATACGGCGCATGAAGGGTCCTCCCGATCGACAAGCAGAAAAAAGCCCGGCCGCGGGGGCCGGGCCAGTAACCATCTGGGGGAAGAGATGGTTCAGGGGGTGGCGGGAAGAAACCCGCCGATGGTAGTTACGTGGCAAGGGGTGGAGCGGATCAGCCGGGCGGCGGCGCCACCGCCTACAGGCGGTAGTTGCTGACCACGAGGCCGGAACAGGCCTGGCTCTGGTTGAAGGCCCGGAGGCGCTCGCTTACCTGGCCCTCGTCGCCGTCGGGGATTCCGAACATGAGGCCGTCGAAGTAGCCGAGAGCCTTGGCGTAGATCACGTCACCCTGGCCCTCGTCGAAGGACTCCAGGGCACCGTCGAGGAGCGTGTTGAAATCGTCTTCGCGCAGGTAGCCGAGGGCGTCCTGGGCCAGGATGCAGGTAACCTCCCGCGCGGCGACGAACTCGTCGGGGCCGAGGGACAGCGCCCGCGCGCCCTGGGCCAGGAACAGGCCGAGGGCGATGGCGGCGAGCGGGGCCAGCGCGCGGCCCGGAAAAAGGCTGAAAGTCATCATGGCGCGGACTGTACGCGATCAACGTGACAGATTTGTGACAATTCCGGGTCACGAGCCAGGGGCATCGCCGACTCCCGGCACGGATACCGGCAGATGACCCGGCCGCGCCGCTGGCCTACACTCTGGCCGACCCACGGTGAACCGGAGCCAGGAGAATAAGCATGAACGCACCGATCCCCGAGCACGACCCCGCCCAGGTGGATGTCGACCCCTACAGCCTGCCGCTGGAAGCCATCGACGTCGCCAACCCGCACCTCTTTGCCGCCGACCGGCACTGGCCCTGGTTCCAGCGCCTGCGCGACGAGGCCCCGGTGCACTACTGCGCCGACAGCGCCTTCGGCCCCTACTGGTCCGTGACCCGCTACGACGACATCATGCAGGTGGATACCTCGCACGAGATCTTCTCCTCCGAGCCCGCGATCACCATCCGCGACGCCGAGGACGACTTTCCGCTGCCCATGTTCATCGCCATGGACCGGCCCAGGCACGACGAGCAGCGGGGCACCGTCAGCCCGGCCGTAGGCGTGAAGGCCCTGGCCGGCTTCGAGCCGATCATCCGCGAGCGCACCATCGACGTGCTGGAGTCGCTTCCGGTCGGCGAGACCTTCAACTGGGTGGACCGGGTGTCCATCGAGCTGACCACGCGCATGCTTGCCACCCTCTTCGACTTTCCCTTCGAGGAGCGCCGCAAGCTCACCCACTGGTCTGATGTGGCCGTCGCGACACCGGGCATGGGGCTCATCGACAGCGAGGATGAGCGGCGCGCGCACATGCTCGACTGCCTCGTCTACTTCCAGGGGCTCTGGGAGGAGCGCGCGAGCGCCCCGGAGAAAAACGACTTCATCTCCATGCTCGCCCACGGCGAATCCACCCGCGACATGCCCGCGGAGGAATACCTCGGCAACCTCCTGCTGCTCATCGTGGGCGGCAACGACACCACGCGCAGCACCATGAGCGCGAGCGTGCTCTGCCTGCATGACAACCCGGACGAGTTCGCAAAGCTCACGGCGGACCAGTCGCTGATCCCCGCCATGGTCTCCGAGACCATCCGCTGGCAGACGCCGCTCGCGCACATGCGCCGGCGGGCGAAGGTCGATACGGAGCTGGGCGGGCAGACGATCCGCGCGGGCGACAAGGTCGTGATGTGGTACGTCTCCGGCAACCGCGACGAGCGCATGTTCGACGACCCGGGCGCCTTCCGCATCGAGCGCGAGAACGTGCGCAAGCACATCGCCTTCGGTTTCGGCATTCACCGCTGCATGGGCAACCGGCTGGCCGAGCTGCAGTTGCGCATCCTCTGGGAGGAGATCCTCGCCCGCTTCGAGCGCATCGAGGTCGTGGGCCCGCCGGTGCGCACGCCCTCGGTCTTTGTGAAAGGCTACACGGAGCTCCCGGTCAGGGTTGTGCCGAAGGGCTAGTGCTGGCTAGAGACTGCGCTGGTTGACGCGCCGGGACAGCTCCTCGGCGCTCTCCACCCGCTCCGAGTAGCGGTCAGTCAGATAAGCGGCGGCATCCCGCGTAAGCAGCGTGAACTTCACGAGTTCCTCCATGACATCCACGATACGGTTGTAATAGGCCGAGGGCTTCATCCGGTCCTCCTCGTCGAACTCGAGGAAGGCCTTGGGAATCGACGACTGGTTCGGAATAGTCAGCATGCGCATCCAGCGGCCGAGAATGCGCATCTGGTTCACGGCGTTGAAGGACTGGGAGCCACCGCAGACCTGCATGACCGCGAGGGTCTTGCCCTGCGTGGGCCGCACAGCGCCCAGGCTGAGCGGAATCCAGTCTATCTGCGCCTTCAGGATGCCGGTCATGGCGCCGTGGCGCTCCGGGCTGCTCCAGACCATGCCCTCGCTCCAGGTGGCGAGTTCGCGAAGCTCCTGCACCTTCGGATGGTCCTCCTCAGCACCATCGGGCAGAGGCAGCCCCACCGGGTCGAAGACGCGGGTGTCCGCACCGAGGAGGCGCAGGATGCGCTCGGCCTCGAGCAGGGCGAGGCGGCTGAAGGAGCGGGCGCGCAGGGAGCCGTAGAGCAGCAGGAAGCGCGGCGCATGCGCCGCCCGCGGCGCGCTGACGAGGCGCTCCCGGTCGATGGGCGGGAGTGCCTCGGTCTTCAGGTTCGGCAACGCCGTGTTCATGCCGGCGCCTCCGCGGGAGGAAACCAGTGCCGGGTGCGGTTGGCAAAAGCCACCAGGGACAGCATCACCGGCACTTCCACCAGCACGCCCACCACCGTGGCAAGCGCGGCACCGGACTGCAGCCCGAACAGGGAGATCGCCACTGCCACCGCCAGCTCGAAGAAGTTGGACGTGCCGATCATGCAGGCCGGCGCTGCGATATTGTGCGGCAGGCGCAGGGCTTTAGCCGCCCCGTAGGCCACCGCAAAGATGCCGTAGGTCTGCAACAGCAGTGGAATGGCAATCAGTGCGATAGCCAGGGGCTGCGCCAGGATCGTCTCGGCCTGGAAGCCGAAAAGCAGCACCACCGTGGCCAGGAGACCGGCGATGGAGATCGGCTTCAGCACCGCCAGGAAGTGATTCAGGCGCTCGTGGTTGTCCGCCGAATCGAGCCGGTGGCGCGTGAACACGCCGGCGACGAGGGGCAACAGGACGTAGAGCAGGACGGAAAGCAGCAGCGTCTCCCAGGGCACGGCCACGTCGCTCACCCCGAGCAGGAACGCGGCGATCGGCGCAAAGGCGAAAACCATGATGAGATCGTTCACGGAGACCTGCACCAGGGTGTAGTTGGCATCGCCCTTCGTGAGGTGACTCCAGACAAAGACCATTGCCGTACAGGGCGCGACGCCGAGGAGGATCATGCCGGCGATGTACTGCCCCGCCGTCTGCGGATCAACGAGGTCGGCAAAGATGACCCGGAAGAAGAGCCAGCCCAGGGCTGCCATCGTGAAGGGCTTGATCAGCCAGTTGACCACCAGGGTCAGCGCCAGCCCCCGAGGCCGGCGGCCCACATCGCGGATGGACGAGAAGTCCACCTGCACCATCATCGGGTAGATCATCACCCAGATGAACACGGCGACCGGCAGGTTGACCCGGGCAACCTCCAGGCTGGCGAAGAACTGGAACAGGCCCGGGAAGCTGTTGCCGAGCACCACGCCGGCGATGATGCACAGCCCCACCCAGAGGCTCAGGTAACGCTCGAAGAATCCCATGAGCTCAGTGCTCCTCCCCCGCCAGTGATGAAAGCGCCGCGACGAAACCCGCCGCGTCCAGACCCTCCGGGTCGAGGGCCAGCAGGCGCTGGAGCCGGCCCTCGATCGTCGCGATGACCGCATCGAAGGCCGCGGCCCGCTCGGCATCCGTACCCTCTACCTTCGAGGGATCCGGCAGCCCCCAGTGCACCCGGGGAGCGCGCCCCATCCAGAGCGGGCACGGGTCCCCCGCCGCGCTGTCGCAGACGGTGATCACCGCATTCGGAGCCAGCCCCGCAAAGGCTTCCCAGGACTGGCTCTCGAGCCCGGCCGTGGGAATGTCGCGAGCCTCCAGTGCCGCAAGGGTAGCGGGGTGGACGGCCCCGGCAGGCTGGCTGCCCGCACTGCACGCGCGCAGGCGGCCGCCGGCGAGGTGATTGGCCAGCGCCTCGCAGAGTATGCTGCGGCAGCGGTTGTGCGTGCATACGAAAAGCACGGTCTTCACGGTATCAGCCACAGGCGATGGCTCCTCTCCCGGGTGACGCGGGCAGGCCCGGTGCGCCGTCCAGTCGCTGCCCCATAACGGCAAGCGTGTCGGCTTCGGCTGTGCCGGCCTGCTCGAGGATCGCCAGGGTCCAGGCCGGCAGCGCCGGATGCAGCCGGTAGTAGACCCACTGGCCGCGGCGCTCGTCGGCCAGCAGCTCGCAATAGCGCAGCTGGGCCAGGTGCCGGGAGACCTTGGGCTGGGACTGGTCGAGGGCCGCGACCAGCTCGCAGACGCACAGCTCTCCCCGTTCCTGGAGCAGGAGCATCGCGTACAGCCGGGTGGGCTCGCCGAGGCACTGAAAGAATCGATGTGTGTTCATCGGATGGCTCGTCCGGCAGTTGCGGCCAGTATATTCGTATATTCGTATATGCAAAACCATTGCTGCAAAAAAAGGGGCGGCCGCGCCGCCCCTGAAGTTGAGGACCTCTGCTTCAGAAGTTCGCGCGGATGCCGAACGAGTAGGTGACCCCCAGGTCGTACTTCTCGTAGATCTGACCACCCTGCGTCCACTCGATGGGCTCGTCGAACACGTTCTGGGCCTTGAGCTCCAGCTCGAAGTCCTGGTCCATGAAAGACGACTCCCAGCGGAACAGCAGGTCGAGGCGACCACGGGCCTCCTGGATCACGTCGGGCGCGTTGATGGCGCCCACCAGGGCGATGTACTCGCCGGTGTAGTTGTAGGCCACGGAAGCGGTGATACCGCGGTACTCGTCCTCGTAGGACAGCAGGATGTTGCCCAGCCAGTCCGCCTGCCCCGTCAGCGGGCGCTCGTTGGCGAAGAGCCGGCCGATCTGCCGGCCGCCGGTGATCGGGACGTCCGCCGCCGTTTCACCCTCACCCAGGAGCGTGACCTCCGAGTCGATGTAGGAGATGTTGGCGGACAGCACGAAGTTGTCCCACCAGGCATCGTTCCAGCCCTCGCTGTCCAGGTCGAACCAGTCGGAGATGAGCAGATCCTTGCGGAAGTCGTACTCGATCCCGGACAGTTCCGCTTCCTCGGCGTTGAACCAGGTGAAGATGTCGTTCTGCGCCTGGATGAGTGCCTGCTCGATCGGGTCACTGAACTCCTTGTAAAACAGGCCGAGGGACATGCTGTCCGCTGCACCGAAGTACCACTCCCAGCGGAAGTCGTAGTTGGTGAGTTCGGCCTGCTCCAGGAACACGTTGCCGCGGTAGAGCTGGAAGTTCTCCGGGTTACGGATCGTCGTGCCGGTGATTTCCAGCAGGCTGGGCCGGTTCACCGTCTCGGACCAGGCCAGGCGAACCTGCATGTTCTCGATGAACTCGTAGGTCAACGAGGCCGCCGGCAGCCAGTCCTGGTACTCCTGGTTGACCGAATTCTCCGTGCCCTGTTCCGTGTTGCCGCCCCAGGCGTCCGCAAACAGCGTCACGTCCTCATAGCGCACGCCCCCCTGGAGACGCAGCCGATCCGTCAGCTGGGCATCGAACTGCGCGTAGTAGGACTCGTTTTCCTCGCCCGACTCGGCGAAGGGGAAGATCCCCGCCGCGTTGGCCGCACCGGCCGAGAAGTCACGGACTTCCACCCAATCGTTCTGGAAGTTGCGCAGGTCGAAGAGCTGTGTGGGATACTGCAGCGCCACGAAATCGGGAGCGTCGTTGGTCAGATCGAAACGGAACAGCCGCTCCTCGCTTTCCCGGGTACGCTCGTAGTAACCGGCGCCGAAGTTGAAGGACACGTCCACCCCGCCCAGCATCACCGGGACCTTGAAATCAAAGCCGTAATCGCTGAGCGAGTCGTCCAGGCGGGCAAAGTTGCGCTCGGGTGCCTGGAACACCACACGCAGGTCGCCGGCTGCCTGGCGGGACGGGGTGACCACCTCGTCGATGCCGTCCCGGTTTTCCGCGTAGGTGTAGGTCCGGGTGTCCGGTGCGTCGCGGAAGGCGGAGCCGTCGACCAGGCGCCAGTTGAATTCCGCATCATTGAGGGCCGGAATGAAGTGCTCGCCGGCCAGCTGCCAGGTCTCGATCTCGTTCTCGGTCCACTGCAGGCGGACGTTTTCCACCGGCGTCGCGTCGGCAGTGACATCGTCCTCACTCGACAGGCCCTTGGCGAGCTGCGTCTCGTCATCGGTCTGGCGCATGAGCGTGTAGGTCAGCGAGACCGAGTTGTTGTAGTCGAATTCGTAGCCGAGCGTGGCGAACGCGTTCAGCCCGACGCGACGACGGGTGGTGAACTGTTCATAACCCACGGTCTGGTTGGAGCCGCCATCAACACCGGTGAACTCATAGCGACGGTAATCGGTGCTCCGGTTCAGCCAGTTGTTGCTGTACTTGACCGAGCCAATGAAACCGAGGGCCGACTCTTCACCGATCTCCCGGCGAAAACCGAGCTCTGCCTCACCGCCCATGTTCGGCTCTAGCTCTTTCTCGAGAAGGTCCCACTTGTTGTAGAAGCTCGCACCGAGAGCCGCCCGCTCGGGATACTCCGTGGCCTCGAAGGCCTCGCTGGTAAGCTGCTGCACATTCAGGGGGATTTCACGGGTGCCGTCGTCGTAGCCGGAGCCATCCCACTGGCCGCCATCGTAGTGCAGCCCGTCGCCCCCGGTAGTCACGCTGTTACCGCCGAGAGAGAGCTTGATGTTGGCGAAGTTCTCCTGCGGAGTGCTCTTCGTGCGGATATCGATGACACCGCCGCTGAAATCGCCGGGATACTGCGCCGAGAAGGTCTTTTGCACCAGCAGGCTCTCGACGATCTTGTTGGGCACAATGTCCAGCGGCACCGTCTTCTGGAACGGGACCGGGCTGGAAAGGCGCGTCGCGTTCAGCAGTGTCGACGAGTAGCGCTCGCCGAGGCCGCGTACGTAGACGTACTTGCCGCCGACGAGGCTCAGGCCCGTGACCCGCGACAGCGACACGCCGACGCTGGTCTCGCCGAGCTTGGAGAGATCCTCAACGTCGAGAATGTTGGAGATCTCGGAAGTGTCGCGCTTTTCGTCGGGAATGAATTCCCCGAGCACGAAGACTTCCTCGATCTGTCCCGGAGGCGCCACCTGCGGCACGTCCTCCTGGGCCCGGGTCGTACCGGCCAGGCCGGCGACGGCACCGGCAACGGAAAGCGCGAGAATTTTACGTTTCATAATCACCTTTTCGCCTGTTCCACACGCCGCCCAGCGGGCCGGCGCTTCGGTGAAGGGTTCGGCAAGACAACGCCAGGCCCCTTCCGGAACCTGGCGTGTCGTTGCGCTGCCGAGTCACCGGACCTCAGATACCGAAGGTCCAGGTGCCCTTCCAGCTGTCGACGTCCGCACCGATGGTGCTGTTGGCCTCGAAGAAGCCATCCGCGGGCAGCGTGCCGGCCGGGGGCGGGTTGGCGCCTTCGGCCACGTTGCTGCCGTCGAGGAAGCTCTGGATCGCGTCCACGTCGTCGCCTTCGACGTTCGTGGCACAGTCGAGCTGGACACCGTCAAAGGTGATGCCGCTGCCGAGCAGGTTGAGGGACTCACCCTGGATCCGCAGGCAGGTGTCGCCGTTGAGCAGCTGCGAGTTGAAGAGCATCAGGCCGGTGCCGCGGCGCAGGCGCACGGCGCGCTGATCATCGCGGGCCACGATGGTCATGTTGGCGATGCTGGGCATGGAGACCGGCGTGACCAGCTCGTCGCCCTCGCGGTTGTCCGCCTCGATGCCGTTGTCGCCCGTGTCCGTCTGCTCGATGTAGACGTACTGCAGGCGGCCGGTCCAGCCGTCGGTCCAGTCGAGGGAGTCGTCGGCGTGGCCGGTGAGGACCACGTACTTGGCATCCACGGTGCCGCCGAAGAACTCGACACCATCGTCCAGGTTGTTGTGGACCTGGATGTACTCGACCACCGTGCCGGAGCCCACGCCCTGGAAGGCGATGCCGTTCAGCTGGTTCTCCGGATCGACGTTGGAGCCGGCGTACTTGACCACGACGTAGTGCAGCTCACCGCTGGAGTCCGCCGGGTTGTCGCCACCGAAGAGCCCCGAGTTGGCTTCGCCTTCCTTGGTGCACTGGGCAGTACCGCCCTCGATGCCCGCCGGGCAGTCGTTGATCGGTGCGAAGCCGTTGATCACCAGGCCGCCCCACTCACCGCGGGTGGACGGGCCGACCACGCCGTTGATGTCGGAGAGGGAGGTGAAGGTGACCGGCGCCATCGCCGTACCCATGGCGAAGATCTGCGAGCCGCGGCTGACCACCATGAAGTCCTCGGCGTTGCTGCCGATGATCGTGGTACCGGACTCGATGTTCAGCGTCGCGGGCGTGCCCTCGTCGCCGACCAGCACCTTGCCGTCGAGCACGTAGTTGTTGTCGCGGGTCAGCGTCAGCGTACCGGCGATGGTGCCGGAGAGCTGGCAGGCCTGCTTGCCGCCGATGGTGCCAAGATCGCCGGTGCCGGCGGGGCAGCCGAAGCTGACATTACCGTCGGGCATACCCACGGTCCAGCCGCTGGTCCAGTCGTTGGCCGGGTCCTCGACGGCGCCGACGAAGCCGGTGGCGTCGAAGAAGGCGTCACCGGCGAGGTCCGCAGCCGCCGGCGCGCTGGCGCCCTCGGCGACGTTGCTGCTGTCGAGGAAACTCTGCACCGCGTCCACGTCGTCACCCTCGTTCACCGTGGCGCAGTCGAGCGTCACGCCGTCGAAGATGATGCCCGTGCCCAGCTGGTTCAGGGATTCACCCTGGACGCGCAGGCAGCTGTCGCTGCCCCGGACCACGCTGTTGTACAGCTCGAGGCCCGTACCGCGACGCAGGCGAATGCCGCGCTCGGCCGGGTTGCCGTTGATCGTCATGTTGGCGATGCGCGGCAGGGAACGCGGTTCGAGGTTCTCGTCGCCTTCGCGGTTGTCCGCCTCGATGCCGTTGTCGCCGGCGTCGTCAGCCTGGTCGATCACCACGTACTGCAGGGAGCCGGTCCAGCCGTCGGTCCAGTCGAGGGAGTCATCGGCGTTGCCGGTGAGTACCACGTACTTGGCATTCGCCGTGCCGCCGAAGAACTCGACACCGTCGTCCAGGTTGTTGTGCACCTGGATGTGGCTGATTTCCGTGCCGGAACCCACGCCCTGGAAGGCGATGCCGTTCAGCTGGTTCTCCGGATCGACGTTGGAGCCGGCGTACTTGACCACGACGTAGTTCAAGGTACCGCTGTCATCGGCCGGGTCCGCACCGCCGAAGAGGCCGGAGTCGGCTTCACCCTGCTTGGTGCAGGCCTCGGTGCCGCCCGTAGCGCCTTCCGGACAGTCGTTGATCGGCGCGCGGCCGTTGATCACCAGGCCGCCCCAGAGGCCGCGATCCGTCTCGATGTCGGCGGAACCTTCCACGTCGGCGCGGGCCGTCAGCGTGATCGGCGCGGTACGGCTGCCGATGGCCTCGATTTTCGAGCCCTGGGCGATGACCAGGAAGTCGAAGCTCGTGCCGCCGAAGACCGTGGTGCCGGCCTGGATGTTGAGCGTGGCCGGGTTCGCGTCGTCGCCGATGGTGACCTTGCCGTTGAGCTGGTAGAGGTTGTTGGCGGTCAGCGTGAGGTCGCTGGTCACCGTACCCTCGATGTCACAGACGCGCAGGCCGTCGATCGTCTCGTTGGCGTCGGTCGTACCGCTCGGGCAGCCGAAGTCGGGCTGCTCGGTGTTGCTGATGGTGCCGGGGGTAGTCCAGCCGGCCGTCCAGTCGGTGGCGCCGAAAGCGCCCACGAAGGTCGTCGGCTCCAGGCGCGGATCCGCCGGCGTTACCGCCTCGACGTTACCGCCGTTCTGGGACACGTTGGTGGCAGAGTCGAGGTAGGCCTCGACGGCGCCGTCCGCGTCCTCGTCGTGCATGGTCCCGCAGTCGAAGGTCACGCCGGCGAAGGTCAGTTCGGCGCCGAGCAGGTCCCTGGAGGTGCCGTCGACGCGCAGGCAGCGATCGGAGCCGGTGATCAGGCTATTGCTGAGCGCAAGGCCCGTACCGCGCCGGATGCGAAGAGCGCGCTCGGACGGTGCGCCAAAAGCGCTCATGTTCGCGATGGACGGGTTCGAGCGGGGCTCGAGGTTCTCGTCGCCCTCGCGGTTGTCCGCTTCGATGACGTTGTCGGCGGAGTCGGTCTGCTCGACGTAGACGTACTGGATCGCGCCGGTCCAGCCATCGGTCCAGTCGAGGGAGTCATCCGCCGCGCCGGTAACGGCCAGGTACTTGCCGGTCACGGTGCCGCCGAACCACTCGATGCCGTCGTCCAGCGCATTGTGCACCTGTACATACTCGACGACCGTACCGGACCCCACGCCCTGGAAGGCGATGCCGTTCAGCTGGTTTTCCGGGTCAACGTTGGAGCCGGAGTAGCGGACATTGACGTACTTGAGGATGCCGGAGTCGTCTTCAGGATCGGCGCCGCCAAAGGTACCGGAGTTCGCCTCACCTTCCTTGGTGCACCCTTCCGTGCCGCCGGTCTCGCCTTCGGGGCAGTCATTGATGGGGGCAAAGCCGTTGATGACGAGGCCGCCCCAGAGGCCGCGATCATTGTCTTCCACGGTGCCTTCGACGTCAGCGGAGGCGGTGAAGATGATCGGCTGGTCAGCGGTGCCCTCGGCGTCGATGCGGGCGCCCTGGGAAATCACCAGGTACTCGAACTGCGAGCCGCCGGCGATGACTGCACCGGGTGCCATTTCCAGCGTGCCGCCGGTGACGAAGAGGGCGCCGCCGGAGATCTCGAAGATGGCGTCGTTGCCGAGCAGGAGCCCCGTGGGGTCGAGCTGGCCATCGGTGAGCTGCGCCACGTCGATGGTGAAGATCGGCCGGTTGCCGAAGTCACCCGAGGCCGTGCGGCCGGAATCGGTGATCACATCGGCAAGGCCGTCGGGGATCACGGACGGGGTCACCGTGCCGTCGCCGCCGTCGCCACCATCACCGCCGTCGCCGCCGTCGCCGCCATCGCCGCCATCGCCGCCGTCGCCGCCGTCGCCGCCGTCGTCACCGCCACCCTCGACGGGCACTTCTACCACGATGGATCCGGGCGACACATTGTCCGAGGAACCGCCGCAGGCGGCCAGGAGCGACGTGATCGCGAGAACCAGCGTGCGCTGCATGAATCGTTCGCTGAGCATTATCGACCTCTTCAAGTCATGAGTGTGGACACGACAAAACGAGCAGCCAAGCCGCGTTTATCGACCCCCGGCATGCTAGAGAGGCTTTGTTACTAAATTGTTATTTCTATGTGACGTTTCTGTGACAGCCCGCTGCACCCTCCCCCGCAGGTTCCGAGGAAGGCACGGTCACAAAAATTTCAGAATTCCGCCGCTTTTTCTTAACAGACCCCGCGCAGGCTTGTGCCCAACCGATGCCCAACAGCGAGCGAGGGATGTCGCCATGCAGCACGGCAACGCAAACGTCAACCCCGTGGAAAAGCAGCGCCTGCGGGATTCCATCAACCGGGAGATAAACCGCTTCCTGGCAGCCGGCGGCGCCATTACGGTGCTCGAGACGCGCGGCCCCCGGGACCGGGACTACCGCGCCACGGCCTGGCAGAACGGCGACGGTGTCGAAGAGATCCTGGACTGACCGGGCGCTTCCGCCGCCGAGGACACACAACGCATGCTGAACATCGAACGGACGCTGGCCACCCACTACCCCGACTTCGTCCAGCGCCACCGGCGCTCTGCCCGGACCCTCAGCCGCTTCCTCGGCTTTCTCTTCTACGAGTCCCGCTTCCAGAAGTTCGCCGCCGACTACCCGCACCTGCGCGGTTTCGATTTCGTCGAGGAGGTCCTGCGCTACTTCGACTTCGACCTGCGCCTGACGGAGCGGGAACGCGCGCGCATTCCCTCCACCGGCCGCGTGGTAATCGCGGCGAACCACCCGATCGGCTCGCTGGACGGCCTCGCCCTGCTCAAGCTGGTGCGCAGCGTGCGCCCCGACGTGAAGGTCGTCGCCAACGAGCTGCTCACGGCCATCGGCCCGCTGCACGACGTGCTGCTGCCCGTGGCAAATATGGGTACGGCCGGCTCCGCCCGGGACAATCTCAAGGCGATCAAGGAGCACCTGCTCGCCGACGGGGCACTGATCATCTTCCCCGCCGGCGAGGTCTCGCGCCTCAGCCCCGGCGGCGTGCGCGACTGCGAGTGGCAGAGCGGCTTCGTCAAGCTGGCCAGCTCCACCCGCTCGCCGATCCTGCCGGTCTACGTTGCCGGCCGCAACTCGCTCTTCTTCTACAGCCTGTCGGCGCTGGCCAAGCCGCTGTCGACACTGTGGCTGGTGCGCGAGATGTTCAAGCAGAGCCACAGCACCGTTGATGCACGTATCGGCCGGCCGGTGCCGCACGAGATCTACACAGCCAACGGTTTCTCGGCGCGGCAGCTCGCGCGCATGTTCCGCAAGCACGTCTATCGCCTCGGCAGCGGCAAGCCGATCTTCCGCTCCGTGGAAACGGTGGCACCGGCGGAGAACCCGCAGCTGCTGCGCGCGGAACTCGCCGCCTCCGAGTGCCTGGGGGAAACCCGGGACGGCAAGATGATCTACCTGTGCACGATGGAGGCGGCGCCCTGCGTCATGCGCGAGATCGGACGGCTGCGGGAGTTCACCTTCCGCGCCGTCGGCGAGGGCACGGGCCAGCCGCGGGACATCGACCGCTACGACAAGTACTACCGGCAGCTGGTCCTCTGGGACCGGGATGCCATGGAGATTGCCGGCGCCTACCGGATCGCGGATGCCGGCGCGATCATCGACCAGTACGGCCTCGATGGTCTCTACTCCGCCAGCCTGTTCGACTACGGACCGAGCATGCTGCCGCTACTCCGCCAGGGCCTGGAACTCGGCCGCAGCTTCGTGCAGCCGCGCTACCAGACCCGGGGCAGCCTCGACTACCTCTGGTACGGGATCGGGGCCTACCTGAAGGGCCGGCCGCAGCTGCGCTACCTGTTCGGACCGGCCTCCATCAGCCGCTTCTACGGCACCGACGCCACGGCGCGGCTCGTTCACTACTACGGTACCCACTACAGCGGCGCTCACCTCGACGTCACTCCCCGCACGCCCTTCGTCATTCCGCCGGAGCTGCAACAGCAGCTCGCCGCGGAATTCGACGGCTGTGATGCGGAGGAGGACTTCAAGGCCCTGAAGCAGGCCCTCGCGGGCCGGGGCCTGCCGGTGCCGACGCTGTACAAGCACTACTCGCAGGCCACCAGCCCGGACGGGGTCTGCTTCAGCGCCTTCAACGTCGACGAGGACTTCGGCGACTGCGTGGACAGCTTCGTGATGGCGGACCTTCACAAGCTGACCGCGCGCAAACGGCAACGGTACCTGGAGTCATAACGACCAGAGGAGTGAGCTGACGATGCAGGCCCTACCCCCCGATGGCAAAGTGCGCTGCAAGGCGCTGTGGATCTCTGACGTGCACCTGGGCAGCGTGCACAGCAAGGCCGAACAGCTCTTGCAGCTCCTCGACCGCGTGGAGTGCGAGCGGCTGTATCTCGTCGGCGACATCGTCGACGTCTGGGCCATGCAGCGCCGCGTCCACTGGCCCGAGGCGCACACGCGGGTGTTGCGCCGGATTCTCAAGTTTTCCCGTCACGGCACCGAGGTCGTCTACATTCCCGGCAACCACGACCAGAACTTCCGCGAGTTCTGCGGCAGCGAGTTCGGCGAGGTGCACATCCGCAAGGAAGTGATCCACGAAACGGGCCAGGGCCATCGCATGCTGGTCACCCACGGCGATGAGCTGGACTTCGCCGTGCGCTACAGCCGGCTCAACCGCTTCATCGGCGACATCGCCTACGACCTGCTCATGTGGGTGAACCGGCGCGTCAACCAGGCCCGCGAGGCCCTGGGCAAGCCCTACTGGTCCCTGGCCAAGTGGGTGAAGGTCAACGTGTCACAGGCCGAGGCGGCCATCCACGCCTACCAGCACGCGGCCGTGAACCTGGTCCGGGACCGAGGCCTCGACGGCATCATCTGCGGCCACCTGCATTACCCGGTGGTACGGGAGATCGAGGGCGTCCTCTACTGCAATGACGGCGACTGGGTGGAAAACTGCACGGCGCTGGTCGAGGACCATGCCGGGGCGCTACACCTCCTGCGCGGCGTGGCGCACCCGGAGAAGCCCCTGGAGCTGGTGTTCGCCGACGACCGCTTTCCGGTCACTGCGGACCCGCTCCCCGCGCCAGTGCCAGCATGAGCAGGGCCGCGCGCTTGCCCTGGCTGGCCAGGGTGGCCATGGTGGCGGTCTCCTCCACCGTGTGGCCGCCCTCCCCCATCAGTCCCAGGCCGTCGATGGCGGCGCGCACGTAGGGGGCGGCAAAGGAGATATCCGCGGCCCCGGCGCGACGCGGGTCCACCGCCCGCACGGGGCCGGAACCAAGGGCCTCGCTCCCCGCGCTGTAAAGCGCCAGCAGCGCCTCGTTACCCGCCGTGGGCGGCATGGGCGGGTAGCCCTCCGTGAACTCGAAGCGGGCCCCGGTACCGGCCAGGTGCTCGCCGGCAATCCGCTCCATGGTAGCAACGGCGCGCTCCAGCTGTGCGGGCGTCAGGGCACGGATACCGCCACTGGCGAGCGCCGCCCGGGGGATCACGTTGTCCTTGCCGAAGGCCATGCCGCGGGTGCGAGCCGGCTCGTGGGACAGCTCCGTCCCGGCCAGCAGCAGCCCGGCGTTGAAGGTGAGGTTCTCCTCCCCGGCGAGTGCCGTCCGCCAGCCGTCCAGGATGCGCGCCAGCTCGAAGGCCGCGCCGTAGCCCACATCCGGCCGGAAGATCTGCGAAGAGTGGGCGGGCCTGCCGGTGACCGACAGGCGCCAGCTGCTCGAGCCGCGCCGCGCGATGACCGCGGTCTCCGGGTCGCCATCGCCATCCTCGAAGCCGATGGCGTAATCGGCCCAGCGGGCAGCTTCGACCAGCGGTCCCGTGGCCAGCGCGAGCGGTTCGCCCCGGTCCTCCTCGTCGCCGGCGAGAAACACCCGGACCTGTAGTTCATCGAGGGTTCCGGTAGCGGCCAGTGCCTGCAGTGCCGTCAGCAGTACCACGTTGCCGCCCTTCATATCGGTAATGCCCGGGCCGCGGATACGCCCGGGGGCCACGGTTTCCATGGCCTGGAAGGGGCCGTCGGCGGGAAATACCGTGTCGAGGTGGCCGATCAGCAGCAGCTTCGGGCCACGGCCGCCGCGGGAGGCCAGCAGGTGGCCGGCGCGGCCGAAGGGGGCGCCGTCGATCCACTCCACGGTAAAGCCAAGCGCCGTGAGCGGCGCCACGAAACGATCGCCGACGGCGCGCACGCCGGCAAAATTCATGGTGCCGCTGTTGATGGCGACGGTTTCGGCCAGTAGCGCCCGCGCCTCGGGCTGCAGCGCGTCCACGGCTTCCGCGAGGGCCCGGGCGGCAGGGTCTCCGGCGCGGGCCGCCACGGCGGCGGCAAGGCAGAGCAGCAGGAGCAGGGGGGCGAGGCGACGCATGGGCTTTCTCCGGGCAGTGGGCAGCGAGCTGTCGGTATCCTGAACCGCGGTGGCACCCGCCGCGGCGAAAGCCCCAAGCCTAGCAGACCCCTCCTGCCGTCGCTAAGGCATTGGGCAGCTGGCAGTTTTTTGGCCTTATAAGCAGGGGGCGCTAGAGCGTGACCCGTTGTAACAAATCGTTCATCGACAGTCCGTGACCGCTTTGCTTAGATCAGGAAGCGGGTTGCGTGCCCGCACCTTCCATCGCCACTGCTCGAGAGGCATCACCATGAAAAGACAGAAGCGCGACATGGCCAGCCGGGCCTACGACCGGGGTTATCTCGCCGGGGTTTCCGGTCGCAGCAGCGACAGCTGTCCCCACGAGAACGAGCAGCAGCGGGTCAACTGGCTGTCGGGCTGGCGCGAGGGCCGGGCCGCGCAGTGGGATGGCATGACGGGCGTGTCCGGGGTGCATCGATTGCCTTCTGTCTGAACGGCTCCGCGGTGTGAAATCCCCGCTCTTCGGCCGTGCCGGGGAGGCGCTTCAGTGGCAAGTTGACACCGCTCACGGCGTGCCTATGATGGCACTGCAGGACGCAACAAGGGGGTGGCCGTGCCAGGGCTCCCGGTGCAAGCCGATTACCCAATAACCGCGGAGATCACGGCAGGCCTTCTCGATGCCGTCGAGTTCGGCGTCGCGATCTACCGGCCCATCGACGACGCCCGTGACTTCGAATTCGTCTACCTCAACCCTGCCGCCTGTCGCATTGCCAGCATCGACCCCCGGGATACTCTCGGCCAGCCCCTGAGCCGTGTGATGCGGGGTGCTTCCGCCATGGGCATCACCGAGGCCCTGCGCCGCGTCAGCCGATCGGGAATCCCCGAAGCCCTCCCCTCGCGCTATTACGAGGACGACCTGCGTGCCGGCTGGTACAGCAACGATCTCTACGCGCTCGCCGGCGGCTACCTGGCGGCGATTTTCCGCGACACCGGCGAACAGACCAACCTGCGCCGCACCATCGACCAAGAGCGGCTGCGCTACCGCCTCCTCACCTCGGCCCTGGAAGAGGGCATCTGGGACTACGACCTGGTCGAGGACCGCGTCTACTTTTCGCCGAGCTGGAAGGCCCAGCTCGGCTACCGCGACGACGAGCTTGAAAACAGCTTCGCTACCTTCGAGACGGCGCTCGCCGCGGAGGACCGGGAACCGGTCCTCGCGCACCTCGCCCGTTTCCGAGAGACGGGCGAGGGGCACTGGGAGCATACCTTCCACCTGCGCCACAAGGACGGCCATTACGTGCCGATCCTCGCCCGCGGGACGCCGGTGCGGGACCGCGACGGCCGGGTCACGCGCCTGCTCGGGGTACATGTCGACCTGACTGAAACCCGCGCTCTTGAGAACGCGGGCGCCCGCCAGGCCGAGCTCCTGGCCTCGCTCTTTGACGTGCTGCCGGACCTGTTCGTGCTCATGGACCGGGACGGCGTGATCCACTCGATCCATACCGGCCGCCCGGAGGACCTCGTCGAACCGGCCGCGGCGCTCGTGGGCAGGAGGGTCAGCGACGTGCTGCCCCCCGCCGTCCGCGACGACCTCCGCGCGGCCCTCGAGCGGGCCGTCGCCAGCGGCGAACCGGCGGAACTGAGCTATGCGCTGACACTGCAGGGCGAGAAGCGCTGGTTCGAGGCCCGGATGGCACTCACCGGCGACGGCGAGCGCGTCGCCTGCGTGGTCCGCAACATCTCCGAGCGCATGCGGGCGCGGGAAGAACTGTCGGCCCGGCTCAGGGACCTGGAGATCTACGCCCAGGCTGTTGCCAGCACCCAGGACCAGCTGGCAGCGGTGGACAAGGACTTCCGCTACCTGATGGTGAACGAAGCCTACGCGGCCTTCTTCGGCTACCAGCCGGACGAGCTCATCGGGCACCGCGTGGAGGAACTGTTCGGCGGAGATGCCCTGAGAAACAAGGTTGCCCCCGGCCTCGCCCGCTGTCTCAAGGGTGAGAATGTCAGCTTCGAGGAGTGGCGGCAGCCGGCAGTGGGGGAACCGCGCTGTTTCAAGGTCGTCTACACGCCGCTGTACGATGGTGAGGCGATGCTGGGGGTGCTGGCGAGCGCGCACGATATCACCGCCCTGCAGACTGCCCAGGCCCAACTGGAGCAGATTGCCCACCACGACCCGCTCACCGGCCTGCCGAATAGACTCCAGCTCGATATCATCCTGCAGCGAAGCCTCAAGCAGGCGAACCGCGACGGCAGCCAGCTGGCGGTGATGTTCATCGACCTGGACCGCTTCAAGACCATCAATGACAGTCTCGGCCACGCCGCCGGCGACGAGGTGCTGCGCCAGGCGGCGGGGCGTCTCCTCGGCGCCCTGCGCGACAGCGATTCCCTGGCCCGGGTCGGTGGCGACGAGTTCGTGGCGGTGCTCTCCGGCGTGCGGGATCCGGCCAACCTGTCCCAGGTTGCCAGCAAGCTCATGGACGCCGTCTCACGCCCCTTTGATCTCGGCGGCGAGCAGGCCCAGCTGAGCTGCAGCATCGGCATCAGCCTCTATCCCGAGGACGCGGGCAGCGTCGACGAGCTGCTGAGCAACGCCGACACGGCCATGTACGAGGCCAAGGACCAGGGGCGCAACGACTGGCGCTTCTACACGGCCGCCATGACCGCCCAGGCCGCGGAATACCTCGCCCTCGTGGAGAACCTCCGCGCCGCCCTGGAAGGCCGCGGGCTGGACATCGCCTTCCACCCGGAGTTCGACGTTGCCACCGGCGAGGTCGTCGCTATCGAAGCGCTCACGCGCTGGGAGGACCCGCAGCTGGGCAGCGTGCCGCCGGAGCGATTCATCGCCGCGGCCGAGAAGGCCGGCCTGGTCCGCCAGCTCGACTTCCAGTCCCTGGACACCGCCTGCGCACACCTCGCTGCCTGGCAGGCCGACGGCATCACCCCGCCGCGACTGGGCATGAACCTGAGCCCCAAGACCCTGAACCACGCCGACACACCGGCGCGGATCGCGGCGACGCTGCGCCGCCACGGCCTGGCCCCCTCTCAGCTGGAGCTGGAAGTCCACGAGCGGGCGCTTCTCGAGAACCCGGAGCGGACAACAGAGAGCATGGAGAAGCTCGAGGCCCTCGGTGTCGGCCTGGTCGTCGACGGCTTCGGCTCCGGCTCCCTCGGCCTGCGCTACCTTCAGGCGCTGCACGTGCGCACCCTCAAGATCGACGGCAGCTACTTGAAGGACGTCGACGGCGAGGAGGGCCGGCGCATCGCCCGGGCGATGATCGCCATGAGCCGGGCGCTCGGCCTGGACGTGGTCCTCGCAGGCGTGGAAAACATGCAGCAGGCCAGTTTCCTGCAAAGCGAACCCGGGGTGCACGGTCAGGGCTACTACCTGTCGCGCCCGCTCCCGGCCGGGGACGTCGCCGCCTTCCTGCGCGGCGGCGCGCACGGGCAGAGCACGGTAACCGCCGCCGGTTGACGCGGCTCCGGGCTCAGGAGCGGCGGCTGCTCTGCGCGAGGTCCAGGAGTTCCCGGTTGGCCACCGCGAACATCGCGAAGTCCGGCGCGGTCGTCGCATGCAGTTCGGCCAGCATTTCGCGCCAGCGGGCGATCAGGGGCGCCTCCTTCATTTCCCAGCGCTCGATGCAGGCCGCGCTGTCCAGGCCCTCGCAGCGCAGGCGAAGGATGCCCATGGCGAGCGTGCACTGCTGCGCCTGCAGATCTTCCAGGTAGGACTCGCGCGCCAGCGCCTGCCACTCGTTGTCCACGGCGCTGCGCAGGATCTGCCCGCCGAACCAGTCCAGCTCGAGGCGCTCCCCGAGGTGGAAGTAGAGCTCGGCCACTTCCCCGAGGGGCGCTTCCGCCCGGCTGGCTACATCGATGATCGCCAGGCCCGTGGCCGCGTAGAGCCCCGCCGCCACCGTCGCCGCCAGCGGCTCGTCGACACCGCCGGCGAGGTAGCGGTCCCGGCGCTCCTCATAGAACGCCTGCGCATTGCCGCGCAGCAGCGAGGGCAACTGACCGAGGAAGCCGTCGATGCCACCGGCGAACTCCTCGATCAGCAGCGACGGCGCCAGCTGGTGGCGCCGGTTGCGCAGCAACCAGCGGGTGGCACGCTTTACCAGCCGCACCACGTCGAGCATCATCTCGTGCTGGAGCGCGGCCTCGACCCGGTAATCGAGGGCCTCGATGGCATCCCAGCGCTCGCCGACGCCGTAGACCGCCATCGCCGCCGTCCAGGCCCGCGCCACATCGGCCACCGGCGCGCCCGTGGCCCGCTGCTGGCGCGCCACGAAGTTGGGGCCCATGCGATTGACCATGTCATTGGCCACCTGCGTGCAGGTGATCTCCCGGCGCAGGCGGTGCGCCGCGACCTCCTCCGGGAAGCGCTCGACGAGGCGAGAGGGAAACGCCGTGGCCACGGCTTCCGCCAGGCTCGGGTCCTGCTCCAGCGCGGATTCGCTGAGCGCCTCCTTGAGGGCCGCCTTGCTGTAGGAGACGAGCACGGCGAGTTCCGGCCGGGTCAGCCCCCGGTTGAGCAGGGCGCGCTCGGCGAGGTCCTCGTCGCTGGGCAGAAACTCGAGCTCCCGGTCCAGGCGGCCGGTGGCCTCCAGGTTGCCGATGAGACGACGGTATTCGCCGGCCCGCTCCCGGGCCTCGAACTCGGCCAGGCTGATCGCCTGCACCTGCCGGTAGTTGTTCGCCAGCACCAGCGCGGCGACGCTGTCGGTCATTTCCTCCAGCAGCGCGTTGCGGTGCTTCTCGGTGAGGTCCCCGCGGGCGACGATGGCGTCGAGCAGGATCTTGATGTTCACCTCGTGGTCGGAGCAGTCGACGCCGCCAGCATTGTCGATGAAGTCCGTGTTCACACGCCCGCCGTGCAGCGCGTACTCCACCCGCGCGAGCTGCGTCATGCCGAGGTTGCCGCCCTCGCCGATGACCCGGCAACGCAGTTCGTTGGCATCGACCCGCAGGCTGTCGTTGGTCTTGTCGCCAACGTCCGTATGTGCCTCGAGGCTGGACTTCACCCAGGTACCGATACCGCCGTTCCAGAGGAGATCGACCTCGGCGCACAACAGGTGGCTGATCAGCTCCGCCGGTGTCAGGTGGTCCGCGCTGATGGCGAAGCGCGCCTTCATCTCCCGGGAAATCGTTACCGACTTGGCGGCGCGGCTGAAGACGCCGCCGCCGGCCGAGATGAGCGACGCGTCGTAGTCTTCCCAGCTCGAGCGCGGCAGGGCGAAGAGCCGCTGCCGTTCGGCATAGCCGGCCGCGCTGTCCGGTTCCGGGTCGATGAAAATGTGCTGGTGGTTGAAGGCCGCGACCAGGCGGATGTGCGGCGACAGCAGCATGCCGTTGCCGAAGACATCGCCGCTCATGTCGCCGATGCCGACGACGGAGAACGCCGTGGTCGCCACGTTGATGCCGAGCTCGCGGAAATGACGCTCCACGGACACCCAGGCCCCGCGGGCCGTGATGCCCATTTTCTTGTGGTCATAGCCGACACTGCCACCGGAGGCAAAGGCATCACCGAGCCAGAAGCCGTATTCCCTTGACAGCGCATTGGCGATGTCGGAGAAGGTCGCAGTGCCCTTGTCGGCCGCGACGACGAGGTAGGGGTCCTCGTCGTCCTTGGCGACGACGTGTGGTGGGCGCACCACGCCGCGCTCGGTGCGGTTGTCGGTGATATCCAGCAGCCCGCGGATGAAAGTCTGGTAACAGGCGACGCCCTCGGCCTGCACCGCGTCGCGTTCCCAGTCGGCGCCGAGGCGCTTGCAGACGAAGCCGCCCTTCGCCCCCACCGGAACGATCACCGCGTTCTTCACCTGCTGCGCCTTGACGAGGCCCAGGACCTCCGTGCGGAAATCCTCGAGGCGGTCCGACCAGCGCAGACCGCCGCGGGCCACCTTGCCGCCACGCAGGTGCACGCCCTCGAGCCGCGGCGAATAGACGAAAACCTCGTACAGCGGCACCGGCCGCGGTACATCCGGGATCTCGCCCGGCGAAAGCTTGAAGGAAAAGTAGGGCTTCAACTCTCCGCGGTCGTCGGGCTGGAAAAAGTTGGTGCGCAGCGTCGCGCGGATGACGGCCACGTACTGGCGGATGATCCGGTCCTGGCCGAGGTTCTGCACGGCGTCGAGGCCGGTGAGCACGCGCTCCTCGACGGCCGCCTCGCGTTGCGCGCGCCAGTCCTCGTCACCGTCGAAGACCGGCGAGAAGCGGGTCAGGAAAAGCTCGACGATGCCGGCGGACAGGTGCAGGTGATCCGCCATGGTCTCGGCGATATAGGCGAGGCTGTAGGGGAAGTTGATCTGCCGCAGGTAGCAGGCGTAGGCACGCAGCAGGGCGATCTCCCGCCAGGACAGCCGGGTGCCGAGGAGCAGGCGGTTGAAGGAGTCACTCTCCGCCTCGCCGAACCAGATGCGGCGGAAGGCATCCTCGAACTCGCCCTTCACTTCGTCCAGGTCGATGTTCTGCGCCAGGGTATAGATCAGCGAGAACTCCTGGATCCAGTAGCGCTCGCCCTCCCGCGCGCGTACCGGGTAGGCGCGCTCGGTGACCACGCGCAGGCCCAGGTTCTCGAGGATCGGCAGCACGTCGGACAGCGGCAGCGGGGCGCCGCGATTGTAGAGGCGCAGGCGAAGGTGGTCGTCGCCCTCCTCCAGCATCCGGTAGAGGCTCATGCCCAGGCGTTCGCCGGCATCCAGCGCCAGCATCTTGTGCATGTCGACCACGGCGACCCGCGGATCGAAGTCGTCCTGGTACCCGGGCGGAAAACCCGCGCCGATATCGCGGAAGTGCCGCTCGCCCTGTTCCTCGCCGAACTCCTCGATGAGCCGGTGCCGCAAGCGGTCTTCCCATGCCAGTGTGGCCTGCACGATCTGTTCCTCGATCTCGTTGACGTCGTAGGTGCCCAGCCGTTGCGGGTCCACCCGCAGCACGAAGTGCACCCGGACAAGAATCGACTCCGTGAACAATGTTGTGAACTCGGATTCCTCCGCCGCGAAAGCACTGCTGAGGATGCGCTGTACCCGCTGGCGCCGCTCAGTGGTGTAGCGGTCCCGGGGCATGTAGACCATGCAGCTGACAAACTTGTCGTGCGTATCCCGGCGAACGAACAGGCGGGTCTGGCGCCGTTCCTGGATACGGTTGACCGCACTGGCAGTCTCGTAGAGCTCCTGCACGCTGGACTGAAAGAGCTCGTCGCGGGGGAAGAGTTCGAGCACGCGGATCAGTTCGCGGCCGTCGTGTTCGCTGGTGTCGAGGCCCGACAGCGCAAGGACCGCATCGACCTTGCGCCGCAGCACAGGAATCAGCGACGGATTCATCGTGTAGACGGCCGCCGTATAGAGGCCTAGGAAGCGATGCTGGCCGATGACCTCGCCGCCCTCGTCGAACACCTTGACCTCGATGTAATCGGGGTAGGCCTGCCGATGCACGCGCGAGCGCCGCCGCGACTTGCCGAAGGTGAGCACACTGTCGTGCAGCACCGCCGGCGCGGTGGTGGCAAGGTCCTCGGCGAGATCGCGGGGGCCCCGCGTCTCCCGCTCGCGAAGAATGCCGAGGTGGGTGTCGGCGGCGCTCTCCACCTCGTAGCCGGCCCCGGCGCGGGAGACCGCCAGGTACTCGTAGCCGAGGAAGGTTACGTGGTCGCGCTTGAGCCAGTCGAGGAAGGCCCGCGCTTCCTCGCGCCCCTCCCGGTCGACGCAGGCGGCCGCGGCGAGGTCGGCGGCGGCCGCGTCCAGGCGCTCCCGCATGGGCGTGAAGTCGTCGACCACCCGGGCCACCTCGCCGAGGATGTCCTCGAGGGCCCGGCGCAACGGCTCCAGTTCGGCCACGTCCGAGTGGCGGCCGATCTCGAAATAGAGAAGGCTCTCGGCTGAGGACCCGCCTGGTGCCTCCGCGCCCGCCGGCAGCACGGCCTCGAGGCCGCCGTCGCTGTCGCGGCGGGTGACCAGGTTGCAGCTGGCCAGGGTGTGGATCGGCAGCTGCCGCTGGTTGATTTCGCCGCGCACGGAAGCCGTGCAAAAGGGCATGTCGCGGCAGAGGATCGCCACCACCGTGGCGCTGCTCTCCCAGCCGTGCCGGTCCAGCTGCGGATTGAAGATGCGCACCCGCGGCCCCTCCCCCGCCGCGAAGCGGCGCATGAAGCGCAGGAGGCCGTAGAGGCAGCCGTAAAGATTCTCGGGCGAGCGCCCGCGCAGGTCCTCGGCCGGGAAGCGCCGGTAGAAGGCGGATGCAAGATTGTGCAGGGAGTCGCGCTTGTCCGCCTCGGCCCGGCGGTCGATGCGGTCGGCGAGCTCCGAGAGCAGCGTCGCCTTCAGGTTCTCCCAGTTCATAAGTCCGTCCATCAAGAGACCGCCGTGCCAGGGCTGCGGCGACCGGAACCGCCGCGCACCGCTAGAGGGGCCCAGTCTACCGAATTCACCGGGGGCTTGCCGCCTGAACGTTGTGGAACTTTTGTCTTCGGCGCCAGTCCCATCGCCGGCCGCGGCGTTTTGAGCGCATCGCACGCTGCGCTAGACTGCGCGCCTCCATTACCCGACCCCCAATGAAAAGGAGTGACCGTGGCGAAGGCGGAAATCCAGGCCCTCAGGGAGTGGCTCGCGACCCAGGTCATCGGCCAGGAACACCTCGTGGAGCGGCTGCTCATCGCCCTCCTCGCCGACGGGCACCTCCTCGTCGAGGGCGCTCCGGGCCTCGCCAAGACCCGTGCCATCAAGAGCCTCGGCGACGGCCTCGAGGGGTCCTTCCACCGTATCCAGTTCACGCCGGACCTGCTCCCCGGCGACGTCACGGGCACGGAGATCTTCCGGCCCCAGGAGGGCGGTTTTCACTTCCAGCAGGGACCGGTTTTTAACAACCTGGTCCTCGCCGACGAGATCAACCGGGCGCCGGCGAAGGTCCAGTCCGCACTGCTCGAGGCCATGGCCGAGCGCCAGGTCAGCGTCGGCGCCGAATCCTGGCCGCTGCCCCGGCTGTTCCTCGTGATGGCGACGCAGAACCCGATCGAGCAGGAAGGTACCTACCCGCTGCCGGAAGCGCAGCTGGACCGCTTCCTGCTTCACGTCCGCGTCGATTACCCGGACGCCGCGGCGGAAACGGCCATCCTGCGCCTGACCCGCGCCGAGGCCGGCCAGGGTGGCACGGTAGCGCCGCCGGTGGTCAGCCAGGAACAGGTCTTCGAGGCGCGCCATGCGCTTCTCGATCTGCACATGGCCGAAGCCGTGGAGCAATACATCGTGCAACTGGTGATCGCCACGCGGCAGCCCGACAGCTACAGCCAGGAGCTCGCGGGCTGGATCGCCTACGGTGCCAGCCCCCGCGCCACCATCGCCCTCGACCGCTGCGCCCGGGCCCACGCCTGGCTCCGCGGCGCCGCTTTCGTCGGCCCCGACGACGTGCAGGCGGTACTGGCTGATGTGCTCCGGCACCGGCTGCTGCTCACCTTCGAGGCGGAGGCGAACGGCGTCACGCCGGATCGGGTCACCGACGAACTGCTGGCCCTGGTGCCCGCGGCCTGAGGTCCGTGGACTTCGAGCGCGCACCGCGAGGCGCCTACAGCGAGCTTTCCGACCTGCTCGCGCTGCGTTTCGCCGCCCGGCAGTTCAACGTCACCAGCCGGCGACGCGCTCTTTCCCACCTCGCCGGCAGCAACCGCGCGAACTTCCGCGGCCGCGGCATCGACTTCGACGAGGTGCGCAGCTACCAACCGGGCGACGATATACGCGCCATCGACTGGCGGGTCACCGCCCGCACCGGGAGCGCCCACACCAAGCTCTTTCATGAAGAGCGCGAGCGGCCAGTACTGGTGGCCGTGGATCAGCGCCCCGGCATGTTCTTCGGCTCCCGCGATTGCTTCAAGTCCGTACTCGCCGCCCACCTCGCCGCGCTCGTGGCCTGGAGCGCCCTCGACGCCGGCGAGCGCGTCGGCGGCCTGGTCTTCGGCGCCGCAGGGCACCGCGACCTCCGGCCGCGGCGCAGCCGCCGCTCCGTGCTCGGGCTGCTGTCCACGGTCTGCGAGTACAACGCGGCGCTGCGCGACCCGGCCATCCCGGCACCCGGCGCCGCCGACCTGCTGGCGAAGCTGCGGCGCATCGCCCGCCCGGGCAGCAGCGTGTTCCTGGTCAGCGACCTCACCGGGCTGCTCGACGAGGGCGGCCGGGAACACCTCTTCCAGCTCAGCCGGCATACGGAGCTGACTCTCCTCCACTGCACGGACCCGCTGGAGGAGTCGCTGCCGCCGCCGGGGCGTTACACGATCAGCGACGGCGAGCACCGGCACACCCTGGCCCTCGCGGACAGCGCCCTGCGCCGGCGCCTCGGCGCGGTGCTCGCCGAGGCCCGCGCGCAACGCGAGGCGCTGCTCAGGCAGCTCGGCATTCCCTGTGTCGAGGCGAGTACCACCCGGTCGCCGCTGGCGCTTCTCCGCGACATCTACGGGGGAGCCCGCGCGTGACCCCCCCGGACCCGCTCGACGCCCTGCACCCGCTGCGCACACCGCCGCCGGTGGACGCGTGGCCGCCGGCCCCGGGCTGGTGGTTGCTCGCCGCGGTCCTGCTCGGGGCGCTCGTCGCCCTTGCCGTCCTGGCCCTGCGCGCCTGGCGCCGCCGCGCCTGGCTGCGCGAGGCCCGCCGGGAACTGGCAGCGCTGCGTGCGCGTCTCGAGAGCGACCCGGCGGCGCTGACCGCGGCGACGAACGCGCTCCTCAAGCGCGCAGCCCTCGTCCGCTACCCGCGCCGCGGGACCGCGGCCCTGGCCGGCAGCCAGTGGTTCGCGTTCCTGGATCAGACCGCGCCGGCGAAACCTTTCGCCAACGTACCCGCGACACTTCCCTACGAGCCCGCTCCCGCGGCGGGCGACGCCGCGGCCTTCTGCGAGGCCGCCGATGCGTGGCTGCGCGCGCAGCGTGCCGGGAGCCGGACGCGATGATCGAACTGCTCTGGCCCTGGGCCTTCGCCCTCGCGCCGCTGCCCCTGGTGCTTCGCGCGGCGCTGCCGCCCCGCGCCCACCGTGACGCGGCCCTGCGCGTACCTTTCAGCCTGCCCTGGCGCAGTATCGAAGACACCGCTGCCCGCGGCACAGGTCCGCGCGGCGCCCTGCTCCTCATGGCACTCGCCTGGCTCGGCCTCGTCGGTGCCCTCGCCCGGCCGACCTGGGTCGGCGAACCGGTGGCCCTGCCGAACGAAGGCCGGGATCTCATGCTCGCCGTGGACATCTCCGGGAGCATGCGGGTCGAGGACATGCGCGTGGGTAACGAGCTCGCCCGGCGCATTGACGCGGTCAAGGTCGTCGGCGGCCAGTTCATCGAGCGCCGCCGCGGCGACCGCGTGGGCCTTATTCTTTTTGGCAGCCGGGCCTACGTGCAGTCACCCCTGTCCTACGACACGCGCACCGTGGACCGCTTTCTGCAGGAGGCGCAGATCGGCTTCGCCGGCCAGGAAACAGCGATCGGGGATGCGCTGGGACTGGCCGTAAAACGGCTGCGGGGACGCCCCGCCCAGAGCCGGGTGCTGGTGCTGCTCACGGACGGACAGGATACGGCGAGCAGCGTCGACCCGCTGGAGGCGGCGGCGCTCGCCGCCTCCCTGGACATCCGGGTGCATACCATCGGCATCGGCGCTGACAGCCTCACCGTGCCCGGGATCCTCGGCTCGCGCTTCGGGAGCCGACGGGTGAACCCCTCGGCAGACCTCGACGAGGCGACCCTCGAGGCCATCGCCACCCGTACCGGCGGCCGCTACTTCCGCGCCCGGGACCCGCGGGAACTCGAGGCGATCTACCGCGAGATCGACCGCCTGGAACCGGTCGAGACCGACACGGCGACCTTCCGCCCCCGGCGCTCGCTGCTGCACTGGCCGCTGGCGCTCGCGGTCCTGGCGAGCTTCCTGCTCGCACTGCGCGAGGCCCGCGGCGGCACGCTGTGGCCGCGGGAGGCCCGCGCATGAGCCTGCTCGCGGACTTCCACTTCCTGCGCCAGGCCTGGCTGCTGCTCCTGGTACCGGCCCTCGCCCTGGCCGTGCTCGTCGCCCGCGCCCGGCGTCGCAGCGGCAGCTGGCAGACGGTGATCTCGCCGGCGCTCCTGCCCTACCTGCTGGAGGACGGGGCCGGCCCGCGGCGGCCCCGGTCAGCCGGGAAGGGGCCGCTGCTACCGCTGCTGCTCACCGCTTGGGGCCTGGCGGCTGTCGCAGCCGCCGGACCGAGCTGGGTGCGCCAACCGCTACCGGTGCTGCAAAAGCAGGACGCCCTGGTGGTCATCCTCGACCTCAGCTACTCGCTCTGGGCCGAGGACCTGGCGCCCTCGCGCATCGACCGCGCCCGGCGCAAGCTGCTCGACCTGCTCGAGCGCCGGGAGGAGGGCCAGACCGCGCTCGTCGCCTATGCCGGCGATGCGCACGTGGTCACGCCGCTGACCGACGATGCGCCTACCATTGCCAATCTGCTGCCCGCCCTGGACCCGGCCATGATGCCGGTCCCCGGGGCGGACGCGCCCGAAGCCGTGGAAGCGGCCCTCGCCCTGCTCGATGCGGCCGCGGTGGGCAGTGGACGCCTGCTGCTGGCCACCGATGCCATAGAGCCCGGTGAGCTGACCGCGATCGCCGGTCTCCTCGAGGGTCGCGACGTCACCCTGTCGGTCCTCGGCATCGGTACCCCCGAGGGCGCGCCCATCCCGCTGCCGGAGGGCGGCTTTCTCAAGCGCGACGACGGCAGCATCGTGATTCCCGGTCTCCCGGAGGCAGCGCTCGAAGACCTCGCGCGGCGCGGCGGGGGCCGCTACCGGCGGATTGCCATCGACGACAGCGACCTCGCCGCCCTCACTGCCGAGGGCCCGGGGCCCGGCGAAAACACGGAGACGGAGCGCCGCGCCGAGGCCTGGGTCGACATGGCGCACTGGTTCCTGCTGCCCCTGGTGCCCCTGGCGGCTTTCGCCTTCCGCCGCGGCCTGGTCGCCGCCCTCACGCCCCTCGCCCTCACGCCCCTCGCCCTCGCGCTACTGCTGCCGGCGCCCGCCGCCCGCGCCGATCTCTGGAGCGACCTCTGGCTCACAGCGGACCAGCAGGGCGCCCGGGCCCTGGCAGAGGGTGACGCGGAGCGGGCCGCGAGAACCTTCGAAGCCCCGGCCTGGCAGGGCACGGCCGCCTACCGGGCCGGCGACTACGCGACGGCCATCGACCGCTTCAGCGATGGCAACGATGCCGATGCCTGGTATAACCGGGCCAACGCCCTCGCCCGGGCCGGCCGCCTCGAAGAGTCCATCGACGCCTACGAACGCTCGCTGGCACTCGCGCCGGACCGGCAGGACGCCCGGGACAATCTCGAACTGGTAAAGACTCTCCTTGACCGGCAGGAACAGGAGCGGCAGCAGAGCGGCGGAAAAGACGGGCAGGGGCAGCCGCAGCCGGGCAGCGACCCCGGTCAGCAGGGGGAGCAACCGGGGCAGCGAGACCCCGGTGAACCGCCGGGCAGCGACCCCGGCGGGAACCAGCGCGGCGAGGACACTGAGCAGCCCGGCACCCCCCCCTCGCCGGGGCAGCCCGGCGAGGGGAGAGACCCGCAGGGAGCTGCCGACGCCGAAGAGGGAGACCCGGGCAACGCCGCGCAATCCCTCGAGCAACCCGCCCCGGGGCGGGAGGCCGGCGAGGCGCTCGCGCAGGACATGGCCGACGACCTCGAAGCCCGGCAGGCCATGCAGCAGTGGCTGCGCCGGGTACCGGACGACCCCTCGGGCCTGCTCCGGGAAAAGTTCCGCTACGAGAGCCGCCAGCGCCAGCGACGGGGGGAGGAGAGAGACAATGGCAAGATCTGGTGAGGCGTGGCTACGCCGGGTATTGCGGTGCGCGGCCTTCCTCGCGCTCCTCGTTCCCTGCACCGCTTTCGCGCTCGAAGCGAGCGTCGACCGCTACCGGGTGAGCCTCGGCGACAGCCTGCGTCTGACGCTGCGCTCCGATGGCGGCGTCGACCCGGCCGAGGCGGACCTGGCACCGCTCACCCGCGACTTCGAGATCCTGCAGCGCTCGAGCAGCTCCAGCACGCGCATCATCAACGGGCGCGCCAGCCGCGAAGTGGCGCTGGAGCTGGAGATCACGCCCCGGCGCGAGGGCACCCTGTCGATCCCACCGCTCTCAGCGGGGGGCGAACAGACGGCTCCGCTGGTCATCGAGGTCGAACCGCCCCCCGCCGCCGGCAACCCGGACGCGACCGTGCTCTTCTCCGCCGAGCTCGACCGCGACAGCGTCTACGTGCAGCAGCAGGTCCTGCTCACGCTGCGCATCCAGCAGGCCATCGCCCTCGACGACCGCAGCGTGACCGAGCTGAAACTCGACGGCGCTTTCGTCAAGCCGCTCGGCCAGAACTCCTTCCAGCGCGACGACGGCAGCCGGCGCTGGCTGGTACACGAGATTCGCTACGCGATCTTCCCGGAGCAGAGCGGCACGCTGGAGATACCGGTGCAGACCTTCAGCGCGACGGTCCGCCAGGGCTCGCGCAGCCTCTTCGACCTGCGCAGCGGGCCGCGCCTGTCCCGGCAGTCGGAACCACTTACGGTGACCGTGCGTGCGCGGCCCGACGCTTTCCCGGGGCAGACCTGGCTCCCCGCCGCGGAACTCACCATCGAGGAGAGCTGGTCGCGGCCGCCGGAGCAGCTGGCCACCGGCGAGTCGGTCACCCGCACCGTGACCCTGACCGGCAAGGGGCTCCAGGGCGCCCAGTTGCCGCCCGTGCGCTTCCCCGCCACCGCGGGCCTCAAGTACTACCCGGACCAGCCGCAGATCGAGGACGCGGAAGGCGCCGGGGGCGTGATCGGTGTGCGCACGGACAGCGCCGCCCTGGTACCGGTCGCGCCCGGCAGCTACGAGGTGCCGGAACTGCGCATCCCCTGGTGGGACACGGAGGCGGACCGGCTGCGCTGGGCGGTGCTGCCCGCGCGAACGATCCGCGTGACGCCGGCCGCGGGTGCCGCCGAGGCGGCGGGTTCCACCCCGGCCGCGGTGACGCCGGGAACCACGGCGCTGGCGCCCGCCGGCCCCTGGCCGTGGATCGCCTCGGCCTGTGCAGCAGGATGGCTGCTGACCGGCCTCCTCTGGTGGCGAAGCCGCCGCAGGCCCGCAGGCCAGGCCACCCGGGCCGGCCCCAGGGCGGGTGAGCCCCGGGCCTGGAAGCAGCTGCGTGCCGCCCTCGCCAGTGGCGAGCCGGCGGCGAGCCGGCGCCAGCTCGCGGACTGGCTGCGCACGCTGCCGGGGGCGAGACCGCAGGCTACCCTGGCCGCGCAGGCCCGCGCAGTCGGTGGCGAGCAGCTCGCCGCGGCCGTCGCCGCCCTCGACGCGGCGCTCTACGGGCCCACGGGCGGCAGCTGGGATCCGGCCGCTCTCGATGCGGCCGCACGTGCCGCGCGGCGGCGCCACGCGGGCGAGAACACGCGGGTCGACGGGGACAGCGCGCTGCCGCCCCTCTACCCCGGGAACACCTGACGCACAGCCCTAGTCGGCCGGCGCCTCCAGGCTCTTGCTCACGACCTCGTACACGTCGCGAGACAGCGCCGGCAATGCCGCCAGGCGGGACAACTCGGCGCGCATGGCATCGGCCCGGGCGGGCAGCGCACGCCACTTGGTCAGGGGCGCGAGGAGCCGTGCCGCCAGCTGCGGGTTGCGCTCGTTGAGGGTCTCCACCATGCCGCCGAGAAGCCGGTACCCGGCACCGTCGGCGCGGTGGAAGTGGACCAGGTTGCCCCCCGCGAACGCGCCGATGAGGGCGCGCACCTTGTTCGGGTTGCCCATGTCGAAGGCCGGGTGCGCCATGAGGGCGCTCACACGCTCTACGGCACCGGGCAGGTCCAGGGTGGCCTGCAGCTGCAGCCAGTGGTTCACCACCAGCGTCTCGTGCCGCCAGTCGGCGAGAAAGGCCTCGAGGGCCTCTTCCCGGGCCGTTTCGTCGCCGGCCTGGGCAATGACCCGCAGCGCGGCGAGGCGGTCCGTGAGGTTGTCGGCCTCGGCGAGCTGCGCGCGGGCCAGGGCGAGGCCGTTCTCGCCGCGGGTGGCAAGGTAGGCCAGGGCGGTGTTGCGCAGGCTGCGGGGGCCGATCTGCTCCCCGGCCGGGGCATAGGCCGCCGCCGGCCGGTGCCGCTCCACGCAGGTGACCAGCGCGTCCTCGAGGGCCTCCGCGAGCGCGGCCCGCAGCCATTCCCGGGCGGCGTGAATGGCGTCGATGTCGGCGCCGCCCGCGTGCGCGGCCAGCTCCACCAGGGTGCTTTCGGTGGGCAGCGCCAGCATCGCGGCGGCCACGGCCGGGTCCGGCGCCGCCGGGTCCAGCAGTGCGGCACAGGCCTCCGCCAGCAGCGGGTCGAGCGTCGGCGCCCCGCCGGCGGCCAGGGCCGCCTGTACGTCATCCAGGGCAGCGACCATGAGCTGCTGTCCCGCGTCCCAGCGCACGAAGCCGTCGCCGTCCCGCGTCATGAGCGCGCGCAGCTGCTCGCGGGTGTACGGGTAGTCGAGGCGGACCGGCGCAGAGAAGCCGCGCAGGAGCGCCGGCACGGGACGCTCCGGGAGGCCCGTGAAGGTGAAGGACTGCTCGCCCTCCTCGAGAACCAGCACCCGGTGGGTGTTGTCTGCCTGCTCGGCGTCGGCCGCCTCGCCGGCGAGGGAGAGGCGCAGGTTGCCCGCATCGCCCAGGAGCCCCAGGGCCAGCGGAATCACCAGCGGCGCCTTCTCGGGCTGTCCCGGGGTCGGCGGTGTCTGCTGGCGGACGGTGAGCGTATACGCGCCGGCTGCCTCGTCCCAGTGGTCCGTGACGGTAAGTTCCGGTGTGCCGGCCTGGGCATACCAGCGCTTGAAGGCGGTGAGATCGGTGCCGGTCGCGTCGGCCATGGCGGCGATGAAATCGTCGCAGGTCACGGCCTCGCCGTCGTGGCGCTCGAAGTAGAGATCGCTGCCGGCGCGGAAGCCCTCCTCACCGAGGAGCGTGTGCAGCATGCGCACCACTTCCGCGCCCTTCTCGTACACGGTCAGCGTGTAGAAGTTGTTGATCTCGATATAGCTGTCCGGGCGCACCGGGTGCGCCAGCGGCCCCGCGTCCTCGGCAAACTGCGCGGTGCGCAGCAGCGCGGCATCCTCGATGCGCTTCAGGTCGCGCGACCCCATGTCGGCGGAGAATTCCGCATCGCGAAAGACCGTAAAGCCCTCTTTCAGGCTGAGCTGGAACCAGTCCCGGCAGGTCACCCGGTTGCCGGACCAGTTGTGGAAGTACTCGTGGGCGACGATGGCTTCCACGCGCTGGAAACCGGCGTCCGTCGTGGTGGCCGGGCAGGCGAGCACGCAGCTGGTGTTGAAGATGTTGAGGCTCTTGTTCTCCATCGCGCCCATGTTGAAGTCGTCCACGGCGACGATGTTGAACACGTCGAGGTCGTATTCCCGGCCGTAGCGCTCCTCGTCCCAGCGCATGGAGCGCTTCAGGGACTGCATGGCGTGATCGCACTTGGCGACGTCCTTCTCCTCCACGAAGATCCGCAGGGTGACGTCCCGGCCGCCAGCCGTGCGAAAGCGATCCTCCACGCAGGCGAGATCGCCGGCCACCAGGGCGAACAGGTAGCTGGGTTTCGGGAAGGGGTCCTCCCAGACCACGCGGTGGCGGCCATCGACGAGTTCCGCATGGGCCGTGCGGTTGCCGTTCGACAGCAGCACGGGATAGCGGGCGAGCTCGGCGTCGATGGTCACTGTGAAGACAGACATGACATCCGGCCGGTCCGGGAAATAGCTGATGCGGCGAAAGCCTTCGGCCTCGCACTGCGTGCAGAACATGCCGCGGGACAGGTACAGGCCCTCGAGCGCGGTATTCGCCCGGGGATCGATGCGCACCGTCGTGCGCAGCTCGAAGGCCTCCGGGGGATCGTCGATCTCAAGGCCCTGCTCGTCGCGGCGCCAGCTGCTCTCGGCCGGCGCCACGCCGTCGATGAGCAGCTCGCGCAGCTCCAGGCCCTCGCCGTCGAGACGCAGCGGCCCGCGCTGCTCGCTGCCCGGATTGCGCATGAGCTGGAGCGTCGCGTGCACCAGCGTGAACTCCTCGTAGAGCTCGAAGTGCAGCGCCGTGCGCGGCACGAGGTACCCGGGCGGCCGGTAGTCGGCGAGCCGGATCGAGCGGGGCTGCGCGTCGCGCATGGTCAGACCTCCGTGGCTGTTTCGAGGGTAAGCTGGTAGCCCCCGTACTTGCGCATGTTGATGACACCGCCGTCGAAGACCAGGTACTGCCCCTTGATGCCGAGGAGCGTCCCGCCCACGCGGGGCGTCTTGTCGAGGTTGAAGGACTTCACCTTCACCGGGTACTCGAGCACCGGGTAGCGGATCGTCGTCTCCTCGGCATCCTCGAGGCGTGACAGCGCCTGCAGGCCATGCTCCTGCTGCAGCCCGGCCACATCGTCGGCACAGCGCTCCAGCAGGGCGGCCGCCGCGCCGTGCAGATCCCGCGGCTCACCGTCCCCCTTGAGCATGGCCTGCCATTGCGTGCGGTCCCCGATCTCCCGCGCGAGCGCGACCTCGAGGAGACCGGAGTGCAGCCTGGAATCGACCCGGAACAGCGGCAGCGCCTGCGTGGCGCCCTGGTCGATCCATCGCGTCGGCACCTGGCTGCCGCGGGTGATGCCGACCTTGAGCCCGGAGGTGTGCGAGAGATAGACGATATGATCGATCATGCAGTTGGCCAGGCCCCACTCCGGCTCGCGGCAGGTGCCCTCGTGGAAGTGGCACTTCTCGGGGCTGACGATGCAGCTGTCACAGCGCGCGAGGCGCTTGAAACAGGGGTAGCAGTAGCCCTGGTTGAAGCTCTTGCTGGTCTTGCGGTCGCAGTAGATGCAGCGGATCTCGCCATTGAACTGCAGGTGCACCACCTGGCCGAGCAGCGGGTTCATGGGCACTTCGCCGTCGCCCAGGGGGAGCCGGTAGCTGACCGGTTCATCGAGCGCCGCGCGCATCTTGCGCACGCCGCCATGGCCGAGGACGCTCACGGCTGACCCTCGCCGTCGGCCCAGCGCAGCGGGCGCGGGCCGCTCTCTCCGGGCGCGCTCTTGCGGCCGCGGTCGATATAACCCACCCGTTCCTCCGGCGGCAGGTGGCGCTCGCCCCAGGTGATCACCGCCTGCAGGCAGTGCTCCCGCTGCTGTGGGGTGACGGCGCGGCCATCGGGCCAGCGCCCCGTTTCCACCGCCTGCTTGAGGCGCTGGTACAGCTCCGGCGTGAGGCTGTCGAGGAGTTGCTCATAGTCCATGGACTTACCGCCCGGCAAAACGGCCATTATAACCGCCGGCGGTAGCGCGCAAGAAAGGCCAGCGGCACCGCGAGCAGCGCGCCGGCGGCCAGGCCGCCGATGTGCGCGGCGTTGGCAATGGCTCCGAAGCCGAGTACCTCGACCACCCCCAGCACGCAGGCCACCAGCCAGCCGAGCATGAACACCACCACCCCGGGCGGCAGTCCGAGGGCCCAGCGCGGGTTGATGCGCTCAGCGACGACCGCAAAGCCGAGGAACCCGTAGACCACGCCGGACATGCCGCCGAAAAGGCCCGGCCCGCCGAAGAGATACTGGGCCACGTTGGACACCAGGGCCACGGCGAGGAACAGGCCCAGGGTGGACAGGCTGCCCACCCGCGCCTCGATGCGACGGCCGAACTCCCAGGTCCAGAGCGCGTTGAAGGCGATATGCAGCCAGCCGAAATGCAGGAACGCGGGCGTCACGAGGCGCCAGAGCTGGGCTCCCGGCTCGCCGAAGACCGGCCCCGCCGCCGTGAGCTCGAAGGGCGTAAAGGTCAGCGCCGCGACCCAGCTCACCGGAGCATTGAAATAGATCAACGAGAAACCGAGCAGGGAACCGGCGAGAAGCGCGGCCGTCACCGGGAACGGGCGCAGTGCGTTGATGAGATCCTGCACGTCAGTTGACCAGCGCGTTGCTCCAGCGGAGCTTGTCCCGGCAGCTGGCATAGAAGCTGTGCCCCAGCGGGTGCAGGAGCGTCAGCCGGTGCGGTTTCTTGCGCAGCACCACCGCGTCCCCGGGACGGGCAGTCATGTTTACCTGGCCGTCGCAGGTCACCGGCGGGTGGATGCGGTTGCGCTCGAGCACATCGAGGCGGATCACGCTGTCGCCCTTGACCACGATGGGCCGGCTGCTCAGCGTGTGCGGAAACATGGGCACCAGCACGATGGCGTCCAGGGACGGGTGCATGATCGGCCCGCCCCCGGACAGCGAATAGGCAGTCGAGCCGGTAGGCGTGGAGATGATCAGCCCGTCCGCCCGCTGCCGGTAGACGAACTCGCCGTCGATGGAAAGCTCGAACTCGATCATCTGCGCCGACGTGCCGGAGTTCAGCACCACATCATTCAGCGCATCCGCCCGGGCGACGACCCCGCCCTCGCGCTCGACGTTCACGTCGAGGAGGAAACGCTCCTCCCGCTCGTAACGCCCCTCCAGCACCGCCGGCACCAGCTCGCTGACCTCATCGGGGCTGATGTCCGTGAGGAAGCCGAGGCGGCCGCGGTTGATGCCGAGCACCGGGGTCTCGAAGCGGGCCATGGTGCGCGCGGCGGACAGCAGGCTGCCGTCGCCGCCGAGCACAATGACGAGATCCGCCCGCTCGCCGATCTCCTCGCGGGTCAGCAGCGGGCAGTCGCGGGTCGCAACGGCGCCGAGCCGGTCCTCCAGCATGACCTCGCTGACGAGGTCCCCGAGCAGGCCGAGGAGTTCGTCGAGGAGTTCCTGCAGGCCTTCCTGGCGGCTGCGCCCGACGAGGCCGACGCGGTGGAACTGGGCTGCCATGAACGCTTTCCTGCGCAGGGTGGCCCGGCAGTATAACCCCGCGGGCAGGGCGCGCCCATGGCCTCGGGGGATGGCAACCCGCCCCCTGCGCCGGGGCGGCCCGCGATGCTGTCCTGCAGTGCCGGGTGCCCTGCGCCCCGGCCCGGCCGCCCCCCCCCCGGGCGGGCCCGGACAGCGAAGTGAAATGCAGACGTCAGAGCCCGACGTTGTTCTTCGCAAGCACCTGCTCGGCGCGGTAGCTGGAGCGCACGAAGACCCCGGAGACCACTTCCAGGAAACCGCGCTCCAGGCCCCACTCCCGGTAGCGGGCGAACTCGTCCGGGGTCACCCAGCGGTCGATGGGATAGTGGTGAGCCGTCGGCTGCAGGTACTGGCCGAAGGTGACGATATCGACCTTCGCCGCGCGCAGATCGTCCAGCGCCTCGATGATCTCCGCTTCCGTCTCACCGAGGCCGAGCATGAGGCTGGTCTTGGTGAGCACGTCGGGCCGGTGGGCCTTGGCGTGGGCGAGCACGGCCAGGGTCTGGTCGTAGCCGGCGCGGCTGTCCCGCACCGGGTGGGTCAGCCGGCGCACGGTCTCGACATTCTGGGCGAAGACCTCGATGCCCGAATCCACCACGGTCTCGACGTCAGCGAGCGCGCCCAGGAAATCCGGCGTGAGCGCCTCCACGGCGGTCTCCGGGTTCACAGCTTTCACCCGCCGCACACAGGCCGCGTAGTGGCCGGCACCGCCGTCGGGGAGGTCGTCCCGGTTCACAGACGTCAGCACCACGTACTTCAGGCCCATGAGTTCCACGGAGCGCGCGGTATTGTCCGGTTCCTCCGGGTCGAGCCAGCCGCGCGGGTTGCCGGTATTCACGGCACAGAAGCGGCAGGCCCGGGTGCACACATCGCCCATGAGCATGATCGTCGCGGTGCCGGCGCTCCAGCACTCGCCCATGTTCGGGCACTTGGCTTCCTCGCAGACCGTGGCCAGCCGGTGCTCGTGGACGATATCGCGGACTTTCTCGAAGGTCGCCCCCTGCTGGATGCGCATGCGCAACCACGGTGGCTTGGGCAGGCGCTCGCCGCCGCCCGCACTCGCCTTCACACCATCCTTGATGACGCGCATGCCGCGCTCGTTGGTGAACTTTTCGCCGCTCGCCACGTCGACGACGGGTATCAGGGCGGGCTCCTGCATGAGGCCTCCCGGGCATCGCTTGAAAAGACCGTATTCTAACGCAACGCGGCCCGCGCCGCTGCCCGCTCCTATGGACACCCGCCGCGGAAAAGATAACCATAGGCTCTGCACAAGCCAGCCGCCCGGAACAGCCCGGCGGGGGCCGGGCAGGGGGGATGACGCAGGATGAAGTGGTTCCGACGAACCGGGGACAAGGCCTCGGAAACGGCGCGGGATCCGGCGGCGGATGCCGGGGGGCTGCCGGCGGAGACGGGCAGCGCGCCCCTCCTGCCGGAAAACGGGACCGTGCCCGAGCAGCTCGCCGATTTCTTCCTCGTGCTCGAAGAACACCTCACGGACATCGAGCGCGAGGACATGGCCGGCATCGTGGAGCGGCTGCGCAAGCCACCGACGGTACTCGACCGCGTCAGCCGGGGCCTCGACGACCCGCAGGAACTGGCCGAGACGGTGCTGACCAACCCCGCCCTCTCCGCCGATGTCCTGCGCATCGTGAATTCCGCGGCCTTCCAGCTGAACAGCCCGATCTCGAGCGTGCACCACGCCGTCAACTACCTCGGCACCAACCTGGTCAAGGGGCTGGTGCTGCAGGCCGCCGTCGACCAGATGCTGCCGACGGAGAGCCCCGCGCAACATACGGCCTACATGCGGCTGTGGCGCGCCAGCTTCGTGGCCAGCGCGGTGGCCCAGGCACTGGCCCGGGATATCGGTCTGCCGGATCCGACCGAGCTCGCCACCAAGGCGCTGCTGGTCAACATCGGGGACCTCGCCCTGGTGCTGGCCCGCCCGGAGCTGGCGAGCCTCTACGGCGCCCACGCCACCCTGTTCGACCGCGTCGCCGGTCAGCAGGAGGCCATCATCGGCAACAGCGCCATCATCGGCGCGACGCTGGCCCGCGCCTGGAACCTGCCGGCGCCCATCGAGGCCCACCTGCGCTTCTGCCATGTGCCCATGGCCTGGCCGCCGGAACGGCACGGCGAAACGGACCTGGACATCGTGGAGCATACCCTCGTCTACTTCGCCAACCGCGTCGGCGATGCGGTCACCTTCGGCGCGAGCCGGGAGCTGGGCGACTTCACCATCGTCCGGCCGGATGCCCTCGAGTACCACTTCCTCCCCGCCTATCTCATCGCGGCGGACCTCACGGACCTGCCCGCGCGCCTGGCACGGCCGCAAACGGCGGACAAGCTGCAGCAACTGATCAACCGGTTCGGGAAATAGCAGCAGGGTCGCCCGGAACACCGAGACAGGACCGAGACAGGACAATGGGCAACGCAGGACAGGTCCCGTGTGCTGCGAAGACCGGCCGCCCGGCAGATAGCGCATCGACCGTGACCCTAGCGGTTTACCCGGCACTGTCCCGCGACCTGAACGCCATCATGGCGTTCTTCTTCCTCTACCCGGCACCAGGGCGGCCACGGACTGCTCGTCTGCCGGAGCAGAACCGGGAAGGCAGCGCGCTGTAAAACACCTCCGGGCGCCTGCTCCCGGGCAGGGAGCCCAGCCTGGTGTTCGAGACCGACCCGCTAGAAGCGCGGGGACGCGACGCTGCCGGAAGACGACGGCTAGCGACAGGCGGACGGCACCTCGCCATCCAGCCGCTCACAGGCCCGGCGGTACAGCTCGAGGTCTGCCTCGTTGACGGCCAGCAGGCGGTCGCAGAGCGCCTCTCCCAGCGCTTCACGGACCCTGCCGAGCCGCTCCTCGAGCGGCCGGTCGATATCGCCCGCCGTCCGGTTCGCCGGCCGCCGGTCGATGTAGAAGAAGTCGACACCCCGGGCCGACAGCGTGTCTGCGAAACGCGCGACGTCAGGTCCGTAGAACTCGGTGCGGGCGAGCAGCTCCACCGCGGCCAGGTTGCGCAGCGCCTGCGCGAGATCCACCTCGACGCCACCGGCCGCAGCGCCCCGCGTACGACTCAGGGAGCGGCGCCCGTAGACGCCGCCGAGGAGCTGGGCCTGGGCGTTGGACAGGTTGCCGAGGGGACGCTCGCCATCGAGGGCCTCGCGGACCCACTCGGCAAAGGACAGGCGGCCGGCCCGCTCCTCGTCGCGGGAGGTGAAGCCGGCCCGCGCCGCAAAGCGGAACAGGCGTCGAAGGCCGGTGCCGCGCTCCCGCCGGTGGAGATACTCGTACACCGAGCGTACCCGCAGCAGCGGATGGCGCAGGAAGACCACCGGCAGCACCTCGACATCAAGGGCCGCGGGCACCGGCAGGCGCACCTGGTGCGAGCTGAAAGCCGTGGCCTTCGGGTGGTTGCGAATGACCTTGAGAAGCTCGTCCTGGGAGATGACCGAGAACGGGTAGGGGCCGTCGAAGGCGATGGGCTCGCCCGGGAAATTTTCCTCAAGCAGCTGGTCGAAGGACGTGCCGCTGTTCTTGAAGATATGATAGTGGCAGATAACGGTGCGCACGTGCTGTTCCTGCTGGGGTGGCCCTGCTCACAGGCGCGTTGTGCGCAGGGCACGCGGCCGTGCACCGCTGTGGCCGGGATGAATGACGAAGAGATGGCGGAGCGGACGGGACTCGAACCCGCGACCCCCGGCGTGACAGGCCGGTATTCTAACCAACTGAACTACCGCTCCCCGGTAGGATCGACCAGCTTTCGCTGGCCGGCGAAAACGTGGTGGGTGGTGACGGGATCGAACCGCCGACCCTCTGCTTGTAAGGCAGATGCTCTCCCAGCTGAGCTAACCACCCGTGGCCGAGAACGCGCATTATAGGGATCGCACTGACCCTGTCAATCGCTGCGGCGGAATTTATCGCTTGTCACAACCGGCACACCGCGCGGGCCGGTTTTCAAAGGCCCTGGCGAGGCACCGGAGGCTGGTGCCGGCGAGCTCGCCATCGCCGGCACCGGGACGGCGCGCTACAATGCGCGCCGGGCGACGGGGCCCGCGGCGATGGTGCAGCATGGACATCTACAAGGACTTCCACTTCGAGGCGGCACACCGGCTGCCCAACGTGCCCGAGGGACACAAATGCGCCCGGCTGCACGGCCATTCCTTTCACCTGCGGGTGACGGTCCGGGGCGAGGCTCCCGAGCCGAGCGGCTGGGTCATGGACTTCGCGGACCTGAAGGCCGCCGTCAAGCCGGTCATCGACCGCCTGGACCACTACTACCTCAACGAGATCGAGGGGCTGGAAAACCCCACCAGCGAGAACCTGTGCCGGTGGATCTGGGCACAGCTCGCCCCCGCCCTGCCCGCCCTTTGCGCCGTGGAAATCCGGGAGACCTGCACCTCAGGCTGTATCTACCGCGGCGACTGAGGCGAACCGTGGGCTTCATTACCTGCCATCTTTCGGTAACACGACCTGCATTACGAAAGGTGACAGTCCAGACCGGTTATACACACAAAGCAGGCTGGTGCAAGCCCTGCCGGTTCGGATGAGGCCTTACATTCATTTTCAAACAAGCGGCCTTAGGTAGGACTCTTAATTTATTGTTTTTATTGCATTTTTTGTTATTGTCTGTTTTTTAACCAATTCGTCACAATGCAAGACTTATCGGGCCTTCGCGTCGAGTTAAACAAATTACCCACTGCTTTATCCACAGATACTGTGGACAAGCACGCGGCGCGCTGACCGGCCATGACGCTGGATCACTGGCTCGCTCTCTGTACCGTGTGCTGGCTCGGGGCCGCTTCCCCGGGTCCGAGCCTCGCAGTGGTCGCCGGAGCCGCCCTGGGCGGCAACCGGCGGGCCGGACTTGCCGCCGCCCTCGCCCACGGTGCGGGCGTCGGCCTGTATGCACTGGCGACGGTGACGGGCCTGGCACTGCTCCTGGCCGGCGCCCCGGGACTGCTGCTCGCCCTCCAGCTTCTCGGCGCAGCCTACCTCGCCTTCCTCGGCCAACGCGCACTCCGTGCCCCACTCACCGTAGCCCTCGGCGGCGGCGCCTCCGGCCACCCGGGGCGGGACGGCTTTCTCATCGCCTTCCTCAACCCGAAGCTCGCGCTGTTCATGCTCGCCCTGTTCAGCCAGTTCCTCGCGCCGGGGGCGGGATGGGGCCAGAAGCTGGTAATGGCCGGCACTGCGGCGGGCATCGATGCACTCTGGTACAGCCTGGTCGTGCTGCTGATCGGCGCACCGGCCGTGCGCACGCGGCTGGAACGGGGCGGTGGCTGGCTCGGCCGTGGCTTCGGAGTGCTGCTGCTGGCGCTCGCGGTGTGGATGGCGCTGGAAGCGCTGCGGACTTTCTAGGTTCAGGCGTTCCGGCGGCCGACAGCGAGGGCCGCCGGAAACCCTGCCGCTGCGGTGCCGTCCTGTTCGGTCAGTGCACGACCTGGCCAGGCTCCGTCACGACCAGGGCCTGCAGGCGTTTGCCGAGCATGATCACCGCCCCCGTCTCCCGCTGCACGCCGTCGTAGCTGTACTCGAAGCGGTACTGGCGCCACACGCGCCAGCGCCCGCCGCTGTCGCGGCTCAGGGACACGCGCTGCAGTGCCACACTGTCGTCCAGGAACTGGAAGTCGCCGTCCCTGGACGCCCGGCGCACCGCCTGGATGGCGAGCTCGCGAACCCGAGTGGCAGTGAACAGGTAATAGCCCACGCTCCCGAAGAAGGCGATCACGACCAGGTCGACGAGCTCGATGACCATCAGGCGGCCGCCTCCATGCTGTCATCCAGGAAGGCGCGCACCAGCGCGTTGAAGCGCGCCGGATCCTCGGCGTGCAGCCAGTGCCCGCAGTCCGCGAGGGTCTCGATGCGCGCGGCGGGGAACAGGCGGCGGATAGTGTCGCCGTGCGCGTCGCCGACGTAGGAGGAACGGCCGCCACGCAGGAAAAGCACCGGCCCGCGGTAGGGCCCCGGCGCCGCCGGCGCCTCGAGATAGGCCGGGTAGTTCGCCTCCAGGCCCGCCCGGTTGAAGCGCCAGCCCCAGGCACCGTCATCCCGGCGGGCAAGGCTCAGCAGCAGGAACTGCACCACGCCCTCCTCTTCCAGGTAGCGGCGGAGGATCTCACCCGCCTCCCGGCGGCCGTCCACGCCGGCGGCCTCGACCGCCGCCAGGGCGGCGAAGACCGCGTCGTGGGACCCGTCATAGCGCACCGGGGCGATATCCGCCACCACCAGCGAGGCGACGGCGGCAGCATCGGCGAGCGCCAGCTGCATCGCCACCTTGCCGCCGAGGGAATGGCCGACGACGTGGGCTTGCTCTATGCCGGCTTCGCGCAACCACGCGCCCACGGCCTCGGCCATGCGCGGCAGATCCGTGCCGTCGGTCCAGCCGGAGCGCCCGTGATCGGGCAGGTCGAGGCTGTGAACGCGGTAGCCGCTTTCCAGCGCCCGCGCGAGGGCACCCAGGTTGCTGCCCATGCCGAAAAGCCCGTGCAGCAGCACGACGTGGGGCCCCGCGTCACCGACGCGGGTTGCGTGCAGCGGAGTGGGGGTCATGGCCTGTGGCGTCGGGGAGTTTCTGCTACCATCGCGCCACTATACCGGAGAGGGGTGACAGCGCGCATGCTCGGACTGATGAAAACCGCCACCCGGGTCGCAGGCGTGGCGCTCGCCGCCGCGCTCGCCGCCTGTGCCGGCGGGCCGACCTACAACCCGACGGTGTTCCCCTACGAGATCGAGGAGGAACGGCTCGCCGCGGACCCGGTGAAAACGGTCATCATCCCGCACGTCAATCTCGGTTCACCCTCGCGCAACTATCTCGAGCCCGTGGAGCCGCGGCTCGACGGCCTGCTGACCCGGTACCTGAAGGACAACGGCTACGAGGTACTGCCGCAGCGGCTGTTCCGCCAGCACTGGAACACGGCCGTGCGCGCCTTCGGCGACCCGGTGGACCCGACCACCGGCCGCGTCAACATGAAGACCTTCACCCGGCTCATGCAGAGCGTCCGCGACCGCCTCGCCGAGGAGACAGACCTCGACGCGTTCCTGTTCACCGATATCGTCGAGCTGGAAGTGCCCTTCAGCGGCGGTCTCAAGCACGTGGCGCGCTGGGACGGCGTCTCCCGCCGGCCGACCCTGGACGGTCCCGGCAGCGGCGTGACCTCGGATTTCGACTGGGGCCAGCCCGCAGCGGTGGCCTCGCTCCAGGTCACGGTCTTCGACATGGAGCTCAAGCGCCTGTTCGTCAGCCGCGGCGGCCTCGACGCCACCGATGCCATTGACACGCGCTCGTCCAGCGGCGGCTATACCCGGCGGCGCAACATCCTCGAGAACGAGGCCAACCTCGAGGAGGGCATACGCCTCGCCCTGCACCCGCTGATCCCCTGGGAGCGCTGGCCGGGGAATCCGTGATCCCGGCGGCTCACGCCGCGGCTCTCAGCGCCTCCGGGTACGCGCCCCTCAGTCCTCGTAGCTGGCGGGACGCTTCTCGGCCTGCGCGGTGATGCCCTCCTCCAGGTCGCGCAGGCTCATCATCCCGGCATTCCAGGTGGCGATGTAGTTGAGCCCCTCCGCGACGCTATGGTCGCGGCCGTAGAGCAGCATTTCCTTGGTGCCGCGTACCACCAGGGGTGACTTCGCGGCGATGCTCCGGGCCAGGGCCGTCACCTCGCGCAGCATGACCTCCCGGTTCTCGAACACGCGGTTGATGAAACCCGCCTCCTTCGCTTCCTCCGCATCCATGTTACGGCCCGTGTACGCGAGTTCCCTGGCCATACCATCCGGGATCAGCGTCGGCAGCCGCTGCAGCGTGCCCACGTCGGCGACCATACCGATGTCCACCTCGCGCACGGAGAACCACGCGTCCTCCGACGCATAGCGCATGTCCGCGCAGCAGACGAGGTCGATACCGCCGCCGATACAGGTGGAGTGGATCGCAGCAAGCACGGGCTTGCGGCAGCGCTCCAGCGCGGTGAGATTGTCCTGCATGCGCAGCACGTTGCGGCGGAAGGCTTCGCCGCGGCGGGCCGGATCGCCGGAGGCCCCGTGCAACCCCTCGAACATGCCGAGGTCGAGCCCGGCGCAGAAATGGCGGCCCTCGCCGGCGAGCACGACGGCGCGGACCGCATCGCTCTCGTCCAGCCACTCGAAGCAGGCCTGCAGTTCCTGCCACATGGCCGCGTTCATGGAGTTCGCCTTGTCGGGTCGGTCCAGGGTGACCGTGGCGACATGGGCATCGACGCTGAGCGCCAGGGTTTCGAAGCTGGGAGTCATGGGGTCTCCTTGCCGTGCGTGGGGCCCGTCCAGGGGGCAACAAAGTCTTCCACCGCCAGGGCGGGGAGCGCCTTGCCCCGCCCCTCGCGCGTGCCGAGGTAAAGAAAGGCGACGATCTCCTCATTCTCGGCTCCGCCGAGCGCTTCCACCACCTCGCGGTCGAACGCGCCCGCCCCGGTGCGCCAGATACCCGCGTACCCCTGGGCCTCCGCGGCGAGGAGGATCGCGTGCGCCGCGCAGCCGGCGGAAAGCCGCTGCTCCTGCGGCGGTACCTTCGGGTGCGGCTGCAGCCGCGCCATGACCACGACGACGAGCGGCGCCCGCAGCGGCGCGCAGCGCGCTTTCTCCCGCGCCGCGTCGTCGGCCTCGGGCTCGCGCCGCAGCAGGGAATACTCCAGAACGCTGCCCAGGTCCCGGCGCGCCTCCCCTTCCACGGTGAGAAAGCGCCAGGGACGCAGCCAGGCGTGATCCGGCACGCGCAGGGCGGCGGAGAAGATGGCCTCTCGCGCCGCGGCGTCCGGCGCCGGCGCCGCCAGCTTCGGCGACGAGTTACGCTCGGTGAGCAGGGTCATGGCATCGATCATGGCGGCACCGGGTCGTTGCTCGAAGCGGGGCATGATAGCAGGCCCGCGCTTCGCCTGCGGGGGCGGCGCCTCGCCGCGGCTGCGCCCGCGGGCCCGCCGCCGGCGATCGCCACGGGTAATCGCGCTTACAGGTCCGGGGCGTGGGCGATGAGGATATTCATGAAGCCCCGGTCCCCCGGCGTGGCCGCTACGTTGTCACACCAGGTGGCCAGGGCTTCGGCCTCCGTGGCCGCGAGGCGTCCGGCGACATGGTCGACGATCCAGAACGGCAGGCCCAGGGTCGCGAGCGACGCTACCAGCGCCCGCCCCGAACTGCCCGCGAGGGCGAGGGAAAACGGCGTCAGCTCGACGAGGATCGCCGGCGGACGAGACTGGCGAGCAAGGAGCGGGAGCAGGCCGGCGAGCACTGCCGCTTCGCTGCCCTGGGTATCGACCTTGAGAAAGTCGATCGCCTCCAGGGCGGTCCCCAGTACCTCCTCGCCACGGGCAAGGCGTATCGGAACGGCCGGCCGTTCCCCGTCACCGGGATAGACCTGGTGGTCGCCGAGATTATCGCCGCTCAGGTACAGCAGGCCCGCCCCCGCACGGTCGGAAAGCGCCAGGGAGGACAGCGTACAGCGGTCTGCCAGTCCATTGAGGGCGACGTTGGCGGACAGCAGGGCGAAGTTGGCGGGGTCCGGCTCGAAGGCGTACACCCGGCCGCCGGGGCCGGCCTGCGCCGCGGCGAGCACGGTGAAGTAGCCGAGATTGGCGCCGACGTCGACGCAGCAGGCCCCCGGGGACATCAGCGCCAGGCACAGGCGGGTCTCGAAGGGTTCCCAGCAACGCGCTTCGCGCAGCCGGTCCGACACCAGGTCGGTGCCCGCCGGGTGCAGCCGAAGGCGCAGCGGGCCGGGCGGTGAAGGCAGGGCCAGCTCGATGGCATCGCCGCCCATCACCCGGTGCGCGGCCGGTCAGCCCTCGCCCTGCATATCCGCAAAGGGCGACGGGTAGCGCAGGTCGATGCGGGCGCCGCCCACGGTAACGGTGTGACGCTCGAAGACCACATCCCCGTCGTCGAGCACCCCGTGGTCGAACAGGTAGCGGGCCGTGGCCTCGCCGGCGAGCACTGCCGCGTCGTGGGCCGCGCGGCGCTCCACCACCGCTTCGCTCGCGCGCTCCCAGCCGGCGATCGCCCGCGCACCGTGGCGGGCCTCGAGCATACGCCGCGTCGGATCCGGGCCGAGGAGAGTCCCGCTGGCATTGTTGCCGCCGAAGCCCTTGGCGTTGACCACCGCCCAGGCGCGCTGCGCCGGCGCCAGTTCCGTGTGCTCGAGGCAGAAGGAGAGGTGTTCATCGGTCACATCCTCGGCGATGCCGTCGATGGTGGCAATGCCGGGCACGATGCCCCGGCGCCAACTGTCGAGGGTCATCACCACCTGGTCTGCCGAGGCCGCGCCCAGGGAGTGGCCGAGGTAGCATTTGAGGGCGGCCACCGGTAGCCCTTCGAGCCCGAAGGCGCCGGCACAGCGGCTCAGGATTTGCGACTCCGTGGTGCGGTTCTGCGGCGTGCCGGTGCCGTGCGCCTGAATCAGGCCTCCCTGGCGGAAGGTCGGCTCGCCAAGGACAGCCCGGGCCGCGGCCAGGGCCCGGGCCACGGTCACGTAATTGCCGACACCGGGGCCGGAGATGGATTTCTTGTAGCCGTCCGCATTGACGAACACATCGACGACGCTGCCGCGCAGCGCCGCGCCGAGCTCAAGAGCCAGGGCATCGTCGAACAGCACTACCACCTGCGCGGACTCGGCGATGGTGAAACCGCAGTTCTCCGCAAAGGGACGGCAGGCGCGCCGGTAGTCGGGCTCCGCGTCCGCGCCGAGCCCGTCGAGCTGGCGCAGCGCCTTGTCCGTGGCCAGCGCCCCCATGGCGGCGTAGCCCTCCATGACTTCCGGGGTAATCGGGGCTTCCGCCGCACCCACGATGGCGACCCGGGCGCGGCCGCTGCGGATGTCGTGCACGGCGTGGCGCAGGTTGTAGAGGAAGGAGGCACAGGCGCCGAGGCTGGCGCCGGTGGCGCCGAGGGAACCGAGGACATAGGCATTGAGGAAGTCCGCGGGCATCTCCGCCAGCCCCAGGGGGCAGTACTTGCTGGTCGCGCGCTGCCCGCTCACCCGCGCCTTGAGCATGCCGCCGGTACCGGCATCGTCCAGCTGCCCCATCGCACTGCCGGCGTAGACGCTGACCTGCTCGGCGGCGACCCGCTCGCGGAGCTGCTCCCAGGGGATGCCGAGATCGCCGAGCGCGTCGGACGCCGCATAGATTGCCAGCTGCAGCCCCCGCGGGTGATTGCGCGACGGGTACTGGGCCGCCGGGTCGAAGCCCGAGGGCAGTTGACTCGCCACCTTGACCTCGAATTCGCGGGTGGCCGGCATGATGAACTCCTGGGGGCCGGCGAGCACCACGCGGGCGTGGGTGGCATCCTCTTCATCCACGGTCCAGCCCGCTGGCAGCGGCGACGGCAGGCTGCGCCGGGGCATGTCGACCACCAGCGGGCGCTCACCGCCGGAGCGCATGCGCCGCCCGCAGGGCAGGGCCGCCGGGTCGAACCAGGCCGGTTCGAGGCGGCGAATCAGCGTGCCCGCCAGCACCTCCGGCGCCGAGGCCGTGACCGGCAGGCCGCGGAGCTGGCGCAGGGCATCCAGCATGCGCGCCCGGGCGGCGGCCGGCAGCCGCTCGGCCACCAGCCGTGCGTGGGCATGGCCGCCGGAGGTACGGCCGGCGCTGTTGATACCGCCACTGGCGACGATGACCGGCAAGGGCTGGCCCACGGTGCAAACTCCTCCTTCAGGTGTCGGGGCGCAGTCTACGGGCCATCGCGCACCTAAAATATACATTTCATGCCATTTATTTTATGTTTACAGCCATGCCTGCCCGCCATTACCGCGCGGTCGCCCTGCTCTACCCGGATGCCCTGGCGACCAGCGTCACCCTGCCCATGGAGATCCTGCACGCGGCCGCCCAGCGGGCCCGCGCCGGCGACCGCGGCGCCCGCGGCTGCGTTTTCCGCCTCGCCGGCGCCGCCGGCCCCGGGCAGGTGCGGCTGGGCACGGGGCTCACGCTCGCGGCAGCGACGGGGCTCGCCGCCCTGCCCGCGCCGGATCTGCTGCTCCTGCCGGCGATCTGGCGGAACCCGCGCCGCACCCGGCGGCTATGCGAGCCGCTGCACGGCGAACTCGAGCGCCTCGCAAGCGCCGGAACGCGCCTGTGCAGCGTCGGTACGGCCAGCCGGATCCTCGCCGACGCGGGACTCCTCGACGGCCGCTCGGCCACCACCCACTGGAGCGACTTCGACCGTTTCGCTGCCGACTACCCGCCGGTGACCCTGCGCCGCCGCCACCTCATTACCCAGAGCGGCAACCTGTACTGTGCCGGCAGCGTGAACTCCATCGCCGATCTGCTCGTGCATATCGTGGAACAGTGGTACGGCGCGGCGGTCGCCCGCGCGGTGGAAAGCCAGTTCTCACCGGAGAGCCGCCAGGCCTTCCTGAGCGCCGCCTTCCTCGAGGACAGCCGCACCAGCCACCACGACGAGCTCATCCTCGACGCGCAGCTCTACCTGCAGGAACACCTCGCCGCGCAACACAGCCTGGACACCCTCGCCCGCCGCGCCGGCCTCGCGCCGCGCAGCTTCAGCCGCCGCTTCCGCCGGGCCACGGGCACGACCCCCATGGCCTACCTGCTCGCCCTGCGCATCGGCGAGGCACGCTCCCTGCTCCTGCACAGCGACCTGCCCCTCGGGGAGATCGCCTGGCGCTGCGGCTGGCAGTCCGCGAGCCGCTTCAGCGAGCAGTTCAAGGCGCGAACCGGCCTCGCACCGCGGAACTTCCGCGCCGCCACCCGGGGCAAGCGCTTCCAGGCCGACGGCACCTGAGGGCGCTGTGGGTTCGCCTTGAGTCCTCCCGGTCCCTATGGCTAAATGGCGCGCCACTCCGCCGCGGCCCGACTGTCGACACCACCATCGGTTCGCCTGCTGGTGAACCGCTCGGTACGACCATCGGCCCGGCGCCCCCGCACAACGACAGCACGGAAAGAGCCATGGCCACGGATACAGACAGGGAAAAAGTCATTATCGTCGACGGCACACGCACTCCCATGGGCGGCCTCATGGGCAGCCTGAGCAGTGTGCCGGCCACGGAACTCGGCAGCACCGCCGTGCGCGAGGCCCTCGGCCGCAGCGCCGTCGAGGGCGCGGACGTAGACGAGGTCTTCATGGGCTGTGTACTGCCCGCGGGGCTCAAGCAGTGCCCGGCGCGGCAGGCCGCCATCGGCGCAGGGATTCCCACGTCTACCGGCGCGGTCACGGTCAACAAGGCCTGCGGCAGCGGCATGCAGGCCACCATCTTCGGCTATGACAGCATTGTCGCCGGCACCAACCGCGTGGTCGTGGCCGGCGGCCTGGAGAGCATGAGCAATGCGCCGCACCTGCTGCCCGCGGGCCGCACCGGCACGCGCCTCGGCGCCACCACGCTCTACGACCACATGTTCATGGACGGCCTCGAGGATGCCTACACGGGCCGCGCCATGGGCACCTTCGCGCAGGAGACCGCCGACCAGCGCGGTCTTACCCGCGAGGCGATGGACGCCTTCGCCATCGAGTCCCTGTCCCGGGCCAAGGCGGCGATTGAGGACGGTTCCCTGAAGGCGGAAACCGTCCCGGTGACGGTGAAGACCCGCAAGGGTGAGACCGTCGTCGAGGACGACGAACAGCCGCACAAGGCCGCCGTGGACAAGATCCCGGGGCTGCGTCCGGCCTTCGCAAAGGAGGGCACGATCACCGCCGCCAACGCCAGCTCCATTTCGGATGGCGCCAGTGCCCTGGTGCTCATGAGCGGCAGCGAGGCGGACCGCCGCGGCATCAGCGGCAGCGCCGAGCTGGTGGCCCACGCGCGCCACAGCCAGGCGCCGGAAGAGTTCACGCTCGCCCCGATCGGTGCTATCAGCAAGCTGCTCGACAAGACCGGCTGGTCCGTGGAGGACGTCGACCTCTTCGAGATCAACGAGGCCTTCGCCATGGTCACCATGCTGTCCATGCAGGACCTCGGCCTGCCCCACGACAAAGTCAACATCCACGGCGGCGCCTGCGCCCAGGGCCACCCGATCGGTTCCACCGGCTCACGGATCATCGTCACGCTCATGTACGCGCTGAGGAAGACCGGCGGCAAGCGCGGCATCGCCGCCCTGTGCATCGGCGGCGGCGAAGCCACCGCCGTTGCCATCGAGCTCCGCTGAGGCGCGCCGTGGCCCTCGCCAGCGTTCCGGAGCTCATCGACGACATCCGCGCCGGCCGGATGGTCATCCTCATGGATGACGAGGACCGGGAAAACGAGGGCGACCTCATCGTGGCCGCCGAAACGGCCACGCCGGCGATCATCAACTTCTTCGCCACCGAGGCCTGCGGCCTGATCTGCATGCCGATCACGGAGGCGCGGGCGCGACAGCTGCAGCTGCCCCTGATGGTGCGCGACAACCGCTCGCAGCACGAGACCAACTTCACGGTCTCCATCGACGCCACGGAGCGCAAGGGTCCCGGCATCAGCGCCGTACAGCGCGCGCACACGGCCCGGGTCGCCGTGCGCCCGGACGCGGCCCCCGGCGACATTCGCCAGCCCGGGCACATCTTCCCTCTCGTGGCCAAACCCGGTGGTGTGCTCCGCCGCGCCGGGCATACGGAGGCCGGAGTCGATCTGGCCCGCCTGGCCGGCTTCGAGCCGGCGGCGCTGATCGTCGAGATCATGAACGAGGACGGCACCATGGCCCGGCGGCCCGAGCTTGAGGCCTTCGCCGAGAAGCACGGCCTGAAGATGGGCACCATCGCCGACCTCATCGAGTACCGCAGCCTGCACGAGCAGTCCGTGGAGCTGCACGGCAGCAAGGCCGTGGAGACGGAATTCGGGCCTTTCACGCTGCACACCTTTGTCGACCAGATCGACGACACGCTGCACTTCGCCCTCTCCGTGGGCGAACTGGACCCGGACGAGGACACGCTGGTCCGCGTGCAGACCATCAACACGCTGCGCGACGTGCTGGCCACCCGCATCAGCGGCGCCGAGGGCTGGTCCTACCGGCGCGCCATGGCAGCCGTTGCCGAAGCGGGCCGCGGCGTGGTCGTGCTCATCGGCCAGCCGGATACCCGGGAGACGCTCCTAGACGAGGTCGACGCCTTCCCGGAGCCACCCTCGGTCACCGGTAGCGACCCGGCCTCGGGGCGCCAGAACTACCGGGTCATCGGCACCGGGTCGCAGATCCTGCGCCGCCTCGGCGTCGGTCGCATGCGCCTCCTGTCCTCGCCGATCCACTTCAACGCCCTGTCCGGCTTCAACCTCGAGATCACCGAGTTCGTGCAAGCGGGCGACGGCGGCTGAACGCCGGGGGGAAGCCCCATGGCCCGGGCGAGCGCCCTCTGCTATCGTTTGCGGCGTTGCCTGAAAGGAAACGGTCACGCGTGATCTCCCGGCTCCTCGCAGCACTCCTGCTGACGGTCGCCCTCGCCGCCGACGGTCGCGCCGACGGCGCCCTCGCCATGCCCGACCGCTTCGCCGCTGATGCCGCGGACGGGGTCATCGCCGATGGCGGCAACGCGGTGGACGCCGCCATCGCGGCGGCCTTCAGCCTGGCGGTCACCTACCCGGAGGCCGGCAACCTCGGCGGCGGTGGTTTTCTCCTTGCGGTGGTGGACGGCGAAGCGGCCTTCCTCGATTTCCGCGAGGTCGCTCCCGCCGCGGCGCAGGCAGCCATGTACCTCGCCGAGGACGGCAGCTTCCGCGCCCGGGATGCGCTGGTGGGCGGGCGCGCCTCCGGGGTCCCCGGGACCGTGCGCGGCCTCGCCGCCGCCCATGCGCGCTACGGCACCCTGCCCTGGCGGCGGCTGCTGGCGCCGGCGATCCACCTGGCCCGCGAGGGCTTCAGCGTGCCCGCAGGCCTTGCCGATGCTGCCACGGAGACCCGCGCCTTTCTCGCTGGCGAGACCAACTTCGAGCACTATTTCGGTGGGCTCACGCCGGGGCAGCGCTTCCGCCAGCCGGAACTCGCGGCCACGCTGGAACGGCTCGCGACAGACCCGGAGGACTTCTACCGCGGGCACACGGCCGGGCTGCTGCTCGCCCAGCAGGCCCGGAGCGACGGCCTGATCACGGCAGCCGATCTCGCGGGCTACACGCCGCGCTGGCGTGAGCCGCTCGCAGGCCGCTGGCGCGGCTACAGGGTACTGACCGCACCGCCACCGAGCTCCGGCGGCGTCGCGCTGCTGCAGCTTCTCGCGCTGCGGGAGGCGGCTGCGCCCCTGTTCGCCGGGGCCGAGCACAACGGCCCCCGCTACCTGCACCTGCTGGCGGAGCTGGAGAAGCGCGTCTTCGCCGATCGCGCGCGCTACCTCGCGGACCCGGACTTCGTACCGGTGCCGGTGGATGCGCTCCTCGACCCGGCCTATCTGGCGCGCCGCGCGGCCACGGTCAACGCGAACGCGATCAGCCCGGCGGAGGCGGTGCCGCCCGGCCTGGACGGCCCGCATACGACTCACTTCTCGATCCTCGACCCGGCCGGGAACGCGGTCTCCCTCACCTACACGCTGAACTGGGACTTCGGCTCGGGCGTCGTCGTCGAGGGTGCCGGTTTCCTGCTCAACAACGAGATGGATGATTTCAGTGCCGCACCGGGCGTGCCGAACGAGTTCGGCGTGGTCGGCGGCGCCGCCAACGCCATCGCCCCCGGCAAGCGCATGCTGTCCTCCATGACGCCGACGATCCTCCTCGAGGACGGCGCGCCGGCCATCGTGCTGGGCACGCCGGGGGGCAGCACCATCTTTACCTCGGTCTTCCAGGTGCTGCTGAACCTCGTCGACGCCGGCCTCTCGCCCCAGGGCGCCGTCGACGCCACCCGCTACCATCACCAGTTGCCCCAGGCCCGGCTCATCCGCCACGACCAGTGGCCGATCCCCGCGGCGACCCGCCGGGGCCTTGCGGACCTCGGCTACCGGGTGGAGGCGAACGACTGGGGGCACCTCGGCGACGTACAGCTGGTGACCGCGGGGCCCGACGGCACAGCCGCCGCCGCGGACCGCCGCGGCCGCGGCGTAGCGCGCATCCTGCCGGCCGGCACCCGCGTCAGTCCCGCAAAGCAATAACACGGAGCAAACCCATGGCCTGGAACTTCGGCGACATTCTCGACACGATCATCCCGGAACTGCCGCCCGGGCACCCCGCCCTCGCCCACGGCGACCGGGTGCTGACCTGGCAGGACGTCGACCGGCGCAGCAACAATCTCGGCCGCGCCCTGCAGGCGGCCGGGCTCGCCCCCGGGGCCAAGGTGGGCTTCTACCTGCGCAACAGTCCCGCCTTCATGGAAACGCTGGCGGCCTGCTTCCGCGCGCGGCTGGTGCACGCGAACGTCAACTACCGGTACCGCGAGGACGAGCTGCACTACATCCTCGACAACGCGGATGCCGAAGCCGTGTTCTACGACGCCGAGTTCCGCGACCGGGTGGAGACGCTGCGCCCGCGCCTGCCGGCGGTGAAGGCCTGGGTCGAGGTCGGTGACGCACCGGTGCCCGCCTGGGCACTCGCCTACGAGTCGCTCGCCGAGGATGGCGACGGCAGCAACCTGCCCGGGCCGCGCAGCGGCGACGACCTGCTGCTGCTCTACACCGGGGGCACCACGGGCATGCCGAAGGGAGTGATGTGGGACCAGCACAACCTGCGCGAGGCGCAGTCACTCGCCCTGCGCGCCGTGGGCCCGGTGCCGGAAAGCCTGGAGGAACTGCGTGCCACGATCGCCGCCAACGGCCCGGGAGCGACGATCCTGCCCATCTGTCCGCTAATGCACGGCACCGGCCTGTTCACGGCCATGGGCGCTTTTTTCAGTGGCGGCACCGTGGTCACGCTGCCGACCCCCTCCCTGGATGCCCAGGCCGTGTGGGACGCCGTCGACCGGCACCGCGTGTCACAGATCGCTATCGTCGGTGACAGCTTTGCCCGTCCTCTCCTCGCCGCCCTCGATGAGGGCCGCGACCGCTACGACCTCAGCAGCCTGCAGATGATCATCTCCTCCGGCGTCATGTTCAGCACCGAGGTCAAGCAGCGCCTGCTCGCCCACCTGCCGCAGGCCGCGATCGCCGACAGTTTCGGGGCATCGGAGGCCGTGGGCTTCGGCGCGTCGGTGATGACAAAGGACGCGCCGGTGGAGACCGCGCGCTTCGTCACCAACGACCTGTGCCGGGTCTTCGACGAGCAGGACCGGGAGCTCCCGTGGGGGAGCGACCGGCCCGGCTTCATCGCCTTCGGCGGCCCGATCCCGAAGGGATACTACAAGGACCCGGAAAAGACGGCGAAGACCTTCCGCACCATCGACGGCCACCGCTATGCCGTGCCCGGCGACTACTGCCTGGTGGCGGAGGACGGCACGCTGACGCTGCTCGGCCGGGGCTCGGTGTGCATCAATTCCGGCGGCGAGAAGATCTACCCGGAAGAGGTGGAGGAAGCCCTCAAGGCCCACCCGGACGTGGAGGACGCCCTCGTCGTCGGCCTCCCGGACCCGACCTGGGGCCAGGCCGTGACCGGCATCGTTCACCTCGTGCCCGGAGCGGAGCTCGACGAGGCGGCGCTGGTTGCTACGGTGCGCGACCGGCTGGCGCCCTACAAGGCGCCGAAGCGGGTCTTCGCCGCGCCCCAGCCCTTCCGGGCACCGAACGGCAAGGCCGATTACAAGGCCGCCCGGGCCTTCGCGGAGGCCGCCGGCGCCGCGTGAGCCGGCGCTGCAGGGCTTGATGCTACACTCGGGCACGGTATAGTGCGCGGCTTTCCCAGACAGGCGGGGGCAGCAGCATGAAGATTCGCGTGGGCATCGTTGGCGACGGCCAGCTCGGCATGTTCCTGTGCGAGGCCGCGCAGGCGCTGGCCATCGACACGGTTATTCTCACCGGGGACGCGGACAGTCCGGCCGCACAGCGTGCCGGCGCGGCGGTCGTGGGCGCCATGGATGACGCGGAGGCCGTGCAGGCCCTCGCCGACGCCTGCGACATCGTCACCTACGAGCGCGAGGACGTGCACCCGGTGGCCGTGGACACACTGCGCCGGGCGGAAGCCGCCGGCAGCATCCAGTGTCACCCCAGCCTCGCGGTCATCGAGACCATCCAGGACAAGGCGCGGCAGAAGCGCTGGCTCGCCGAGGCCGGCCTCCCTACCCTGCCCTTCGTGCTCGCCAGCGGCGGGGATGGCGAGGCGGCAGCCGCAGCCGCGGAGCTCGGCTACCCGGTCGTGCAGAAGGCGCTGCGCGGCGGCTTCGACGGTCGCGGCGTCCAGTTGCTCCGGGACGAGGCGGCCCTCGCCGATGCCTGGCCGGGTGAAACGCTGTACGAGGCCCACGCCGGCGACTTCCGGGAAATCGCGGTCATCGTGGTGCGCGCCCGGGATGGCGAGCTGCGCTGTTTCCCCCCGGTGGACATGACCTTCGACGGCGACTACAGCGTCCTCGAGTGGGTCTACGCCCCGAGCGACGCCGGCGAGGCGGTGCTCGCGGAGGCAGAGCGGGTCGCCCGTGCCGCCATCGAGGCACTCGACGGCGTCGGCACCTTCGGCGTCGAACTCTTCTACTGCGCCGACGGCCGGGTGGTCATCAACGAGATCTCGCCGCGGGTGCACAATGCCGGCCATTACACGCTGGAAGCCACCGAGTCGTCCCAGTTCGAGCAGCACCTGCGCGCGGTCACCGGGCTCCCCCTCGCGGGTACGGCGCTGGAGACACCCGCCGCCATGCGCAACCTGCTCTGTACCGAGGCCATCGCTGAGGCGGCCCGGGACCGCGCCGCCGGGCGCAGCGCCGAGGGGCCCGTCGCCACCTACTGGTACGGCAAGGCCCCGGCCCGCGCCATGCGCAAGGTGGGCCATATCACCGCCACCGGCGCCAGCGCCGCCGAGGCCGGCGAGCGCGCGGCGGCGGCCTACCGGCGCCTCACCGGCAGCCATGGAGAAGCCGCGTGAATACCCGGGTCGGCATTATCATGGGCAGCGACTCGGACCTGCCGGTCATGCGCGCCGCGGCCGCCGTGCTCGACGAACTCGAGGTCGCCTACGAGATCGATATCGTCAGCGCCCACCGCACCCCGGACCGTCTCTACGCCTACGCGCGCGAGGCGGAGGAACGGGGCATCCGCGTGATCATCGCCGGCGCCGGCGGCGCCGCCCATCTGCCGGGCATGGTCGCCTCCCTGTGCGCCCTGCCGGTGATCGGGGTTCCCATCAGCGCCACGAAGCTCGCCGGGGAGGATGCGCTGCTGTCCATCGTGCAGATGCCCGCCGGCATCCCCGTGGCGACCGTGGCGATCGACAACGCCACCAACGGCGGCCTGCTCGCGGCGCAGATACTGGCAACGGGCGACGATGCACTGCGGCAGCGCCTGCATCGCTATCGCGACGGGCTGCGGGACCGGGTACTGGAAAAGGCGCAAAGGCTGCGCGAGAGCGACGGCGCCTGAGGCGCCGCGACCTCGCCCGGGGTCAGTCCTCGAAGCGGTCGAGCACCGCGCCGAAACTCGCGGATGCGGCATTGCGCGCAAACTTGCCGAGCACGCCCCGCGTGTAACGCGGCGCCGGCTGCTGCCAGCGCTCCCGGCGCGCGGCCAGCGTGGCCTCATCGACGTTGAGTTCGAGCAGCAGCTCGTGCGCATCGATGGTGATGCTGTCGCCCTCCTCCACGAGGCCGATGGTGCCGCCCACGCAGGCTTCCGGCGCCACGTGCCCGACCACCATGCCCCAGGTGCCGCCGGAGAAGCGGCCGTCGGTAATCAGCCCGACGCTCTCGCCCAGCCCCTGGCCGATGAGCGCGCTCGTCGGCGCCAGCATCTCGGGCATGCCCGGGGCGCCGCGGGGGCCGAGGTAGCGCAGGACCACCACGTCGCCGGGCTGGATCCTGCCGGCGAGGATGGCGTCGAGCGCCGACTGCTCGTCGTCGAAGACACGGGCCGGGCCGGTGATGACCGGGTTCTTGAGGCCGGTGATCTTGGCGACCGCGCCCTCCTCGGCGAGATTCCCGCGGAGGATGGCGAGGTGACCCGCGGGGTAGAGCGGGTTGTCCAGCGGCCGGATCACGTCCTGGCCCGCCGGGCACTCGGCGGGGACGTCCGCCAGCGTCTCGGCAATCGTCCTGCCGGTGATGGTCATGCAGTCGCCGTGCAGGAGCCCGCCCTCGAGGAGCAGTTTCATCACCTGGGGAATGCCGCCGGCGCGGTGCAGGTCGATGGCCAGGTAGCGGCCGCTCGGCTTCAGGTCACAGATCACGGGGACCTTGCGCCGGATACGCTCGAAGTCGTCGATGGTCCAGGGCACCTCGGCGCAGTGGGCGATAGCGAGGAAGTGCAGTACGGCGTTGGTCGACCCGCCCGTAGCCATGATCACCGCGACCGCGTTCTCGATGGCCTCGCGGGTGACGATGTCCCGCGGCTTGCGGTCCGCCGCCACGGCGTCGACCAGCACGCGCGCGCTGTCGGCCGTGCTGGCTTGTTTCTCGTCCTCGACATTGGCCATGGTGCTCGAGTACGGCAGCGACAGCCCCAGCGCCTCGAAGGCCGCACTCATGGTGTTCGCGGTGTACATGCCCCCGCAGGAACCGGTACCGGGGATCGCGTGGCGCTCGATGGCGATGAGGTCGTCCTCGCTGATGCGCCCGGCGCTGTATTCCCCCACCGCCTCGAAGACGCTGACGATGTTGAGGTCTCGGTCGCCGAGGCGTCCGGGGAGGATCGTACCGCCGTAGACGAAGATCGAGGGCACGTTGGCACGCAGCATGCCCATCATCGCGCCGGGCATGTTCTTGTCGCAGCCGCCGATGGCGAGCACGCCGTCCATCCACTGCCCGCCCACGCAGGTCTCGATACAGTCGGCGATCACCTCGCGGGACACCAGGCTGTACTTCATGCCCTCGGTGCCCATGGACATGCCGTCGCTGATCGTCGGCGTGCCGAAGAGCTGCGGGTTCGCGCCCGCCCCGGCGATGGCCGCGACGGCCGCATCGGCCAGGGGCTGGATGCCGGCGTTGCAGGGGGTGATCGTCGAGTGGCTGTTGGCGACACCGATCATCGGTTTGTCGAAGTCGCCCGCCTCGTAGCCCATACCGTAAAACATGGAGCGATTCGGGGCGCGCTGGACGCCCTGGGTGATGTTTCTCGACCTGCGGTTACTGGCCACGCTGGCACTCCTGGCTCGCCCGGGGGAGCCGGCATTCTAGGCTACTTGCGGGAAATGCCTCAAATACTTATCGTGCTCTCGCACCGGTTGCGGGCCAGCTGTAGCGGCATCCGCCGCCCCCGGCGAACACACGAATAGGCTAACAGGCGAAGATTAAGAAACAACCGACGAAAGGAACCCGCCCATGAACGGAGCCGACGCCCTCCTCGAGACCCTGGTCGCCAGCGGCGTCGAGGTCTGTTTCGCCAACCCCGGCACCTCGGAAATGCAGCTGGTGTCGGCCATCGGCAACACCGGGCGCATGCGGCCCGTACTCTGCCTGTTCGAGGGCGTGGCCTCCGGGGCCGCGGACGGCTACGGGCGCATGGCCGACAAACCGGCGATCACTCTGCTCCACGTCGGCTCCGGCTTCGCCAACAGCCTGGCCAACCTGCATAATGCCCGCCGCGCCGGCTCGCCGCTGGTGAATATCGTCGGCGACCACGCGAGCTATCACCTGCAGTACGACGCTCCGCTGACCTCCGACCTGCCGGCACTCGCGGACTGGGCCTCGGCCTGGGCGCACGTTGCCGCATCGCCGGACGACCTCGTGGCCGCCGGTGCCGCCGCCGTCGCCGAGGCGCAGGCGGAAAATGGCCGCATCGCCACCGTCGTCGTGCCCGCGGACCACGCCTGGAACCCGGCGGCCGGCGCCGCCCCCGTGCAGCCCGCCCGGGCCGCAGCGGCCGTGGCGGAGGAGACCATTGCGAACACCGCCGAGCGCCTCAAGAGCGGGCGACAGGCGGTGCTCTTCCTCGGCGGGCACGCCCTGCGCGAGGAAAACCTCTACCGCCTGGGCCAGGTCGCCGCCGCCACCGGGGCGCGGCTGGTGTGCCAGGTGTTCCCGGCGCGGCTCCAGCGGGGCGCCGGGCGCGTGGCCGTGGAACGTCTGCCCTATTTCGCCGAGCAGGCCACGGAAGCGCTCGCCGGCACCGAGCACCTGGTGCTGGTGGGCGCGCCCCCACCGGTAAGCTTCTTTGCCTATCCAGACAAGGCCAGTTGGCTGGCACCCGATGGCTGCGAGGTGAGCACGCTGGCGACCGCGGCCGAGGATATCGACGGCGCGCTCGAGGCACTCCTGGCCGCCGTGGGTGCCGGCGGCGAACCGCCGCTGGTGGAGGCCGCAGAGACCCCGGCACCGGAGGACGGCCCCCTGGACGGCCTGCTCGTCGGCCAGCTGCTCGCCCGGCACATGCCCGAGGACGCGATCGTCGTCGACGACGGCGCCACTAACGGCCTCGGCGCCTACCTGCTGACCGAGCGGGCGCCCCGGCACGACTGGCTCGCCCTGACCGGCGGCGCCATCGGCCAGGGCATTCCCGCCGCCCTCGGCGCCGCCATCGCCTGCCCCGACCGCAAGGTGATCAACCTCGAGGCCGACGGCAGCGCCATGTACACCGTGCAAGGCCTGTGGAGCCTCGCCCGGGAGAAGACCGACACGGTAACCATCCTCTTCAACAACCGCAGCTACGCGATTCTGAATATCGAGCTGGAGCGGGTCGGCGCCGGCGACCCGAACGCGCGCACCCTGTCCATGCTGGATCTGTCCAACCCGGACCTCGACTTCACCGCCCTCGCGCGCGGCATGGGCGTGAAGGCGACCAGGGCGAGGACGGTGGCCGAGTTCGACACGCAGCTGGCCGAGGCGCTCGCGAGCCCCGGGCCGCACCTGATCGAGGCGATGGTCTGACGGGGGGGGAACCATGGCACGGATTCTCATCACCGGCGCCAGCGCCGGCATCGGCCGGGCAGCGGCGATCCTGCTCGCCCACAAGGGCCACACGGTCATCGCTGCCGGACGCAACCGGGAGGCGCTGGAGAGCCTGGCGGCGCAATCACCAATGCTGCACCCGCTCCCGCTTGACGTCACCGACCGCGAGGCCGTCGCGGGCGCCCCCGGCGCGGTGGCGACGCTGACCGGCGGCGAGCCCCTGGACATCCTGGTCAACAATGCGGGCTATGCCTGTGTCGGCCCGCTGGAGCTGCTGGGCGACGAGGCGCTGGAAGCGCAGTACCAGACCAACGTCTTCGGCCTCCTGCGCGTGACCCGTGCCTTCCTGCCCGCCATGCGGGAGCGCGGCAGCGGGCGTATCATCAACGTCTCCTCCGTCGCCGGCAACGTGACCTTGCCCTTCTTCGGCCCCTACGCCTCGACCAAGCATGCCGTCGAGGCGCTCTCGGACAGCCTGCGCATCGAGCTGCGCCCGCACGGTATCGACGTGGTGCTGGTGAAACCGGGAGCGGTAAAGACCGGCTTCGGTGCCGTGGAGCAGGCACAACTCGAGGAACACGCGGCCGCAGCGCCGGCCTACCGCGCCCAGCTCGAGACGGTGATGCGTTTCCACCGTGGACTCCACGCAAAGGGCGCGGACCCGGTCACGGCCGCCGGCGCCATCGTCACCGCCTGCGAAGCGGACAGCCCGGCGGCACGCTACGTGGTGCCGCGCAGGAACCGGCTGTTCATCGCCCTCAAGCAGTGGCTGCCCACGGCCGTGAGCGACTGGATCATGCTTCGCCTGTCAGGGCTCAACCGGCACTGAGCGCCGGCTGCGACGGGCTCAGAACATCGCCACCGTGCGCGTGGGCAGCGCCTCGGCGACGGCGTCGGGCACGAAGAAATCCCGGAAGAGGTCGGCGTCCGGGTCGACCGCGTAGGGCGCAAAATCCGTCACGCCCTCTTCCCGCAGCAGCACCTCGTCGATGAAGAAGTTCCCGGTGCACTCCCGCGACGCACGGTTGAGGATCGCGTAGGCCGCATCGGCCATGATCGCCGGTGTCCGACTGCCGGCGACTGTCTCCGCGCCGCCGAGCACGTTGCGCACCGCCGCCGTGTCGATGGCCGTGAGCGGCCAGAGCGAGTTCACGGCGATGCCGTCGCCGGCGAACTCCCGCGCCATCCCCAGCGTACACAGGCTCATGCCCATCTTCGCCATGGTGTAGGCGAGGTGCGGGGCGAACCACTTCGGGTCCATGTCCAGCGGGGGTGCCAGGTTGAGGATATGCGGGTTCGCCGCCGCCTTGAGGTACGGGATGCACTGCCTCGACACCAGGAAAGTCCCACGCGTGTTGATGCTGTGCATCAGGTCATAGCGCTTCATTTCCGTCTCGAGCGTCGGCGTGGGGCTGATGGCGCTCGCATTGTTGATGCAGACATCGATGCCGCCAAAGCGCGCCACGGCCTGGGTCACGGCCGCCTCCACCTGGTCCTCGAAGCGGATATCGCAGACCACGGGCAGCGCCTGGCCGCCGGCCGCCTCGATGTCCTCCGCCGCGGTATAAATTGTGCCCGGCAGCTTCGGATGCGGCTCCGTTGTCTTGGCGGCGATCACCACGTTGGCACCGTCAGCGGCCGCACGGCAGGCAATGGCCAGGCCGATGCCGCGGCTCGCGCCGCTGATGAAAAGCGTCTTGTCCTTCAGGCTCATGGCGGGGCTCCCATGGGTTCACCGTTACGCGATAGCTCTCGATACTCTAACCGAAGCGCGGCAACAGAACACCCTGCCCTTGCCAGCGGGCGCCCGTTCGCTTAGCTTGCAGGAACGCTTTCACAGGGAGAAGAGCCATCATGGCAGGACAGGGTTCCGGCGGTAATGTCCTCGCGGCGATCTGCAGTTTCTTCATCCCCGGGCTGGGGCAGCTGGTCCAGGGCCGGGTTCTCGCCGCGCTGGCATTCTTCCTGCTCACCTCGGCCTGCTATGCGCTCGGCGCCACGGTCGTGCTGTTCGTCTTCTGGGTTCCGGCGGTGCTCCTGCACCTCTGGTCGATCATCGACGCCGCACGCTTTCGCCCCTGACACGGCCGGCGCAGGCCTAGGACAAACGCTGCGATCTCTCCTACACTGACGGGGAGACACTCCCTACCCCTTGGGGCAGAATTTGCCGAAGGCAGCCTACGCCGCCGTCAGAATCGTCGCCCCGTACCTGGTGCTGGGTATTCTCTGGATCTACGTGTCCGATCAGGCACTGCTGCTCGCCGTGGGCGGCGATGTCGACCGCCTCGGTCGCCTGCAGACCTTCAAGGGCTGGCTGTTCATCAGCATCACCACGGCCATGCTGTTCCTGCTCAGCTACTCGCACCTGCGGCGCATCCATCGGCTGCAGGAGCTCGATACGCAGACGGGGCTGCTGCACCGGCGCCTGTTCCTCGACTACCTCGACGATACGCTCGAACGCGAAAGCGATGCTAACCAGCTGCTGGTACTCATCCTCAATATCGACGATTACGGCGGCGTCGCCACGCGGCTTGGCAAGGCCGCCTCCGAGCGCGTGCTGGAACAGATCGGCGACCACCTGCGCGCCAGCTTTACCGCGGACTGCCTGCTGTCGCGCCTGGGCACCGACGAGGTGGCCATCGCCGTGCCGCTGGCGACACCGCGGGAGCGCGAGAAGCCGCTGCCCGTCGCACTGCGGGCACGGGGGACGTTCCTGCAGCCGCTGCTGGACGCGGGCTGCCGCGCCACCGCCTGTGGCGGCGCCGCCCTCTTTCCACGCGACGGCGGCGACGCGAATACGCTGCTCGCCGCGGCCAGCAGCGCGCTGCGCGCCGCCCACAGCCGCGGCCCGGACCACGTCAACTTCTACGATGACCGCCTGTCCCGGGCCGACCGGCAGCGGCAGGATCTGTCCCAGCGCCTGCGCGAGGCGATCGAGGACGACGCGCTCTACGTGCACTACCAGCCGCAGGCCCGGCTCAGTGACAACATGCCCAGTGGCTGCGAAGCGCTCGTGCGCTGGACCGGCACCGACGGCAGGGCCATTTCGCCGGCTGATTTCATTCCCGTGGCGGAGCAGTTCGACCTGACCCGGGCGCTCTCCGAACGGGTCATCGGCCGGGTCATCGCCGACCTCGCCGCTGCGGGATTGACCGACGGGAGCCTGCCCAGGATATCCATCAACCTGACGCCGGATGAGTTCGCCCGCGGGGACTTCGTCGAGTGGCTGCAGGCACAGCTCGCCCCGATGGCACACTGGCCCATCAAGCCGCAGATCGAGATCACCGAATACGCGGCCCTGCGTGACCTCGAAGCCTCCATCCGCCGCATCCGCGAGCTGGGCGAGTGCGGTATCGATTTCGCCCTCGACGACTTCGGCACGGGCTACTCGAGCCTGGCGTCACTCAGGGACCTGCCGGTACAGGAGCTGAAAATAGACCAGTCCTTCATCGCCACCGTGAACGAGGACCGGCGCTCCCTGGCCATCGTCAAGTCCATTACCCGGCTGGCCGATACCTTCGGCCTCCGGGTGGTCGCCGAGGGCGTGGAAACCGAAGCGCAGCTCGAGCGCGTGCGGGAATGCTACTGCGATGAGTCCCAGGGCTTCTTCCTCAGCCCGCCGCTGGAAATCTCCGATTTCGCCTCCCTGCTCCGCAAGGGCGGCCCGCTGCGGCCACAGCGGGACAGCTGAGCGCCAATCATCCCCGCGCGCCGCGTTTTGTGCTCTAATCCGGTGGCACCGTCAGCGGAGGAGACAGCCGTGCGCGCCGGGACACTGATCATCGCCTTGCTGGCCACGCTGCTGGCCGCCTGTGAGTCCACCTACTACGCCGCCATGGAAAAGGTCGGGCTGGAGAAGCGCGACATCCTCGTGGACCGGGTCGAGGACGCCCGCGATGCCCAGGAGGACGCGCAGGCGCAGTTCACCTCAGCGCTGGAGCGCTACAGCGCACTGGTCGACTTCGATGGTGGCGAGCTGCAGGACGTCTACGATGATCTCAACGATGAATACGAGGACAGCGCGGCGGCGGCCGAGCGCGTGCGCGGACGCATCGACGCTATCGAGGACGTGGCCGGGGACCTCTTTGACGAGTGGGAAGACGAACTGGCCGAGTACAGCAGCGCGAGCCTCCGCCGCGACAGCGAAGCCAAGCTGCGGGACACCCGCCGGCGCTACGAGCAGCTCATCGCCGCGATGCGCCGTGCCGAGACCCGCATGGACCCGGTGCTCGATGCCTTGCGGGACAACGTGCTCTACCTGAAGCACAACCTGAACGCCAGTGCGATCGGCGCGCTGCAGGGTGAGCTCGGGTCGATCCGCGCGGACGTCGACCGGCTGGTCGCCGAGATGAATACCGCGATCGCGGAGTCGAATACGTTCCTGGCGACGCTGAACTAGAAGGCGGCGCGCCGGCAGCTATTCAGCAGAGCACCCGCAGCCGCCCGCGGCGCCGGAGTTCCCCAAGGCGCGGCAGGGGCCACAGCATCGCCGGGGCCGCGGCCGTCCCGCGGCGAAGCACCGCGGCGAGCCGCTCCGGTACGGGCCGCTGGTCCAGCTGCGCCATCACCGCCTGGAAGATCGCCTCCTTCGCCAGCGAGAGCCCCGGCGATGCCAGGGCGTGCCTGCCCTGCAGGAGCACGCAATCCCGTTCGCCGAAGGCGATCAGCTGCGGTTTCTCGGCGGGCCGGAAGGGCTGCGGGACGCCTCCGCGCGCCGCCCGCTCGATCTCCCGGGCGCAGTGCCGGCCCATGGCCAGTGCATGGTAGGCCTGCCGCGCCAGCGGCTGCGGCAACTCGCCGGCATCTCCCGCGATGAACACGTCCTCTGCCCCTTCGAGGCGCAGGGTGTCGGAAACGGCGACCCAGCACCCGGGCGCAGCCAGGCCGCTCCCGGCCAGCAGGGGCCGGGGTGCGGGCCCGCCGGTCCAGATAGTGAGCGCGGAGCGCAGGCGACCGCCGCCGGCCAGCTTCACCGTCTTCGCCGTGACCCGCTCGACCGCCTCGCCGCAGAGTAGCTCGACACCCGCCGCCTCGCAGTGGGCCGCGAGGTGGCGACCCACGGGCGCGGGCGCAGCGGGCAGCAGCCGCGGCCCCGCCTCCACGAGCGTAACCGGCAGCTCGCGATCACCGCGCGCCCGAAGCACCTCGCCGAGGCATTCCACCCCCTCGAGGCCGCCCCCGACGATCGTCACGCGGCCGGGACGCGGCTCGCGCATCAGGCTGCGCAGGCGCTTGCCGATGGCCGCGCACTGCGCCACGGATTTGAAAGGCATGGCGTGCTCGCGCACGCCGCTGACGCCGAAGTCGGCATCGGCCGCCCCCACGGCCACCACGAGCAAGTCGTAGCGCAGGCTGCCCCTGGCGAGCTGCACACGACGCGCGGCGGTGTCGATGGAAAGCACCTCGCCACGCCGGAACCGGTGCCCCTCCCGTTCCAGCACGGGCTTCAGCGGCAGGCGCAGCGCTGCCGGCCTTTTCAGCCCCGAGACCAGCTCGTGGATCGCCGGCAGGAACTCGAAGGACGGCGACCTATCAACGAGGGTGACGGAGAAGCGCGCGGCCGGCAGCGCGAGGGCGCAGGAAAGGCCGGCAAAGCCGCCCCCCAGGACAAGGACGCGCGGGCGCACTACTCGTGCTCCGCGTGCACGAACGCCGACAGCGAGCCGTCGGCCTCTGCCGACACGGCGACGACCATCGGGCGACAGCAGACCTGGCAGTCCTCGATGTAATCGGTGCCCGCCTCCATGGGGTCGAGCAGCAGCGTCAGGGGCTCGCCGCAGTAGGGGCAATGCGCCGTCCACTCCTCGCGTTCCATGGCCGGCCCTAGCCCTCACCGCCGCGGGGATCGACGCGGCCGCGGCGAGCCTTGATCCGGCCGCGGTGCGTTTTCCTGTCCACCCGCCGGCGCTGGCTGGCGCGGGTCGGCCGCGTGGCGATACGGGTCTTGCGCGGGCGGTGGCAGTCGCGGATGAGCGACGCCAGCCGGACCAGGGCATCCTCGCGATTGCGCGCCTGGCTGCGGTGCCGCTGGGCCTTGATCACGACCACACCGTCGCTGCCCACGCGCTGGTCGCCGCAGCGCAGCAGGGCCTCCTTCCACGGCGCCGGCAGCGACGAGGCCTGGCTGTCGAAGCGCAGGTGGATGGCCGTAGCCACCTTGTTGACATGCTGGCCACCGGCGCCCTGCGAACGCGTCGCCGTCAGCTCGATCTCATCGAGGGGCAGGCGCAACGCGGCGTTAATCTGAAGGTAGTTTTCCATGGGCGGTGAACGGAGCCTCTCGAGCCGTAGGGCAACGATAGCGGATGCGGGCAGCGCCTGCAGACCGGCCCCGGACGCCTGCAGCCCCCGGCGAATTCACGTAGGGTGTGACGGAGCGCCTGACAGCGCTACCCACACGTCAAAGGAGGAACCCGCATGGACATGCCCTTCGGAGGCCTGATCGGCCTGCTGATCCTGATCGCCGATATCTGGGCGATCATCAACGTCATCCAGGCGCGGACCGAGCTGGTCGCGAAGCTGCTCTGGGTCGTCCTCATCGTGGTCCTGCCGCTTATCGGCGTGATCATCTGGTACTTCGCGGGGCCGCGCGCGAGCAGGCTTTGATGGCCTAACATCGACAGGCGGAGCTGGCTGAAAACGCTTTTTCAGGAAGATTGGTGGAGCCAGGCGGGATCGAACCGCCGACCTCAACACTGCCAGCGTGCCGCCGACAATTAGTCTAACCACCTGTTTTATATGGAGTAATTAATTTCTCCAGTTTTCATTAGTTTTGTCCCAGATTTCCGAGTTTCGCCAACAAGCCCGACGTGAGGTTAGGGGCTTACCATGGCGAATTTGACGTTCCGGTTACATCTCTTTCCACCTTCTGTAGCATACGGGGCTTGAGCTTTCCTAGAGGCGGCGAAAATGAGTGACCAAATCGAGAGCGGAGGAAGCCCGAACTCGAGAATTTCGATAAAGCTTGGGGCTCTCGAACTAGAGTTCGAGGGGTCAGAATCCTTCCTCGAAAACCACCTATCAAACTTGATCGAACTAATCGCGTCGATCCCACCACCCGAAGCTACAGGGGAAGACGAGGAAGGGGAGCTACTCGAGGAGTTGCCCGACGACGACGCGAAGAAGCTCCATATGAGCACGAGCACTATTGCCCAGCGACTCGGAGCGAAGAAAGGACCCGACTTGATACTGGCCGCCTGTGCCCATTTACTTTTCGTTAAAGGCCACGATAGTTTCACTCGGAAAAACATCCTCGCGGAGATGCAGACTGAATCGCCCCGGGAATTCCGGAGGCTCTTTGGTTTGAGTCAGGCCACCATAGCCGACTCGGTTTCCTGTTGATGATACGCAGCCTCGTACTCCACGGGCGGGACATCGCCGATAGAGGTGAGCAGTCTGCGGTTGTTGA
>NZ_JBTOLW010000019.1:0-72602 GCF_054552115.1 Pseudohaliea sp.
CCCCTCCCCCCCCCCCCCCCCCCCCCCCCCCCCCCCCCCCCCCCCCCCCCCCCCCCCCCCCCCCCCCCCCCCCCCCCCCTACCGCCCTGCGAACACCGAAGGCGGCAGGAACGGATTCAGCGAGGGAGGGAGAACAGCAGGAACGACTGCGGCAAGGAGCGGCCCGCCGGCCCGGCTCAGATGAAGTTGAACAGGCTGTTGCCCTGGATGCGGGTGAAGGCCTGCTGGGAGGCCTGCAGGGTGAACAGTTCCTGCTGCAGGCGGCTCGCGGCCTCGGCGAAATCGAGGTCGCGGACCTCGGAGACGAGCTTCTCGAGCGTGAAGCCCACGTCTTCCTGCGCGGCCTGCACGTCCTCGAGGGTGTTGAGGCGGCCGCCGACGGAGGCGCGCACCTCCAGCAGGCGGTTCTCGACGCGGTCCAGCTGCGAGAGCGCGTCGTCGATGGCCTGGCGCTGCTGCGCGCGGCCGAGGTCCGTGACCGGCGCCATTTCCAGCGCGTCGGCCAGCTTGTCGATGGTGGCGAAGGCGCTCTCGTTGCGCGCCGGGGCCACGGCGAAGCTGTCGCCGCCCTGCGGTTCGCCGTTGATGACCAGGCGCACGCCGTTGTAGCTGATGGTGCCGCCGGGTTCGTAACTGCCACCGCCGACCACGGTACTGGTGTCGTCGAGGATCTCGTAGGTCTCGGCGTCGGTGAAGCTGATCGTGAAGCTCGCGCCGCCGTAGACGGTGGTATCGGTGCCGGGCTCGGCACGGACTACGCCCGTGCCGCTGTTACCACCGGCGGGGGTGGCGGCCACGACGCCGTTGCCGTTGCGAATGCGCATGAACACCGCGTCCCCGGTATCGCCCTCGGCCACGGTGGTGCCCGGGCCGATGAGCAGTTCTCGCTGCACGCTGTCGCCGGCATAGGTGACGGCACCGCCCTGGAGGGCGAAGGGCCGGGTCTGGCTCTGCGCCCCGGCGAAGATGAACTCGCCCTCGCCGCTCTGGCTGTTGCCGATCGCCGTGAGTTCCTCCAGGCGCTGGCGCAGCTCCACGGCGATCAGGCGCCGGCCGTCGGGGCCGGTGGTGTCCGTCGAGGCCTGCACCGCCAGTTCGCGCACCCGGCGCACCACGGTACCGGCCGTGGCCAGGGCGTTCTCCTCGACGGCCAGGCGCTGCTGGGCGCGGTCGTTGTTGCTGACGTACACCGACTGCTGCGACACCGCCCGCTCCAGTTCCTGGATGCGCGCTGCCTTCACCGGGTCATCGGAGACGTTGTTGACCTGGCGGCCGGTGGCGAGCTGCTCGAAGGTCCGGGCGGTGCGGGCCTGCTGGTCCAGGATCCCGTTCAGGCCCTGTTGAAACAGCATCTGGGTAGAGATACGCATGGCGGACTACCTAGTTGAAGGCGGCGAGCAGTGACTGGAAGGTCTCGTTGGCGGCCTGGATCACCCGGGCATTCGCCTGGTAGGCCTGCTGGAAGCGCAGCAGGTTGGCGGCCTCCTCCTCGAGGTTCACGCCGCTGACGGACTGCAGCGCGGTCTCGCTCGAGCGCAGCAGGGAAGACTGCGACTCCAGCGCCGTCTGCGCCGCGGCGGTCGCCCCGCCGACGCTGGCCAGCAGGGAGTCCGCCTGCTCCGGCAGCGAGCGCAGCCCGCCCTCCAGGATGCCGGCCTCGCGCAGGCCGAGGAGCGCCTGGGCGTTGCGGTTGTCGCCGACCCCGGCGCTGTTCGGCGAGACCGTGAACTCGTCCCCCGCCGCCGGGCTGCCGGTGATCTGCACCCGGTAGCCGTTGATGTCGATGTCGCCGCCGGCCGTGAAGGCGAAGGCCCCGGCGCCATTGACCTGGAAGGTCGTCGGATCGACGAAGCTGATGGTCACCGGGGTCAGCAGGTCCGGGTCGGTGACGTCCAGCAGCTCGCCACCGGAGATGGCGGCATCGCTGACGTTGTCGAGGGAGGACGCCGTGCGGATCGGGAAGGCCGCCGCGACGGCCTCCGGGTCGTCCACCAGCCGGCGGAAGTCGGCCGCCGCCTCCCGGGTGGGCTGGATGACGAAGCGGTCGCCGGCCGCGGCGGCGCCGCTGACCACGATGGACAGGCCGTCGGCGCGCAGCGGATCGGCGGGCGTGCCGGTGCCGGTGAGGCTCACGGGCTGGCCGCTGCTGGTATTGACCAGGGCGTAGGCGGCGCCGTCGTACTGCAGCTGGTAGTCGTCCCCGGTCAGGCCCGCCGCCGCCTCGATGGTGACCGCGAGGGAGGCCGTGCCGCCGTTGCTGTCCGCCGCGTAGACCGTCGGCGCGCCCACGGCGAAGAAATCCCCGCCGAAGTTGCCGGCGAGGTCCAGGCCCTGGCGGTGCTGGGCGTTGAACGCCTCGGTCAGGCCCACCGCGGTGCGGCCGAGTTCATTGCGCGCGGGCTCGAGGACCTCGCGCTGGAAGTCGAGCAGGCCGCCGAGCGTTCCACCGCGCAGCTGGCCCGTGACCACGGAGCCACCGACGGTGACCTCGCGCAGACCGGGTCCGAAGGGACCGGCGCCGCTGCCGAGGGTTTCCGCCTCGGCGCCGAGAACCAGCGTCTGGCCGCTGCCGATGAAGACGTTCAGGCCACCCATGGCCGCCGGCACGGTGCTCACCTCCACCTGCTCGGACAGCTGCTGCAGCAGCCGGTCGCGCTGGTCCAGCAGGTCGCTGGAAAAATTGCCGTTGGCGGCGCCGGGGGCGGAGGAAATCTGGTCGTTGACGTCGGCGATGGCCCGCGCGAGGCTGTTGATGGTGGCCACGGAGTCATCGACGCGCCCGTTCACCTCGGCGGTGATCGACGCCAGCTGGCCGTCCAGGGTCTGCAGGCGCTGGGTCAGCTGCCCCGCCTCGCCGAGCAGCGTCTGCCGCGCGGGGGTCGACGCCGGGTCATTGGCCAGCGCCTGCAGGCCATCGAAAAAGCCCTGCAGCCCCTGCGAGAGGCCGCCACTGGCCCCGCCGAGGAGGTCACCGACCCGGCCCGCGAGGTCGGAGAACACCGTCAGCCGCGCTTCCCCGGCGGTCCCGGCGCGCACCTCCTCGCTGAGAAAGGCATCGTAGATCCGGCGCACGTCGGTGACCTCGACCCCCGTGCCGAGGTAGCCGACACCCGCGAATTCCGGCTCCCGGGTGCCGAGATCCACCCGCTGGCGGCTGAAGCCCGGCGTCGCCGCATTGGCGATGTTGTGCGAGGTCGTCGCCAGCGCGCGCTGGGCCGCCTGGAGACCGGACAACGATGTGTTCAGAAAATCAGCCATGCCATTCCTCGGGCCGGGCGTTCACCGGCAGCTGGCGCCTTCCGGCCGTCATTCGGCCGGAAACACACGCCCATCGTGGGGGTTAGCGGCAGGACTCGCGGTTTCTTGAGCCGCTCCGCGGCGGGCGGCGCCCTCGAGCTGGCCCACCAGCTGGTCGGCGAGACCGAGCCCGCCGTGCCTCACCAGGTCCTGCGCTACCTGCCGGTCGAACATGTCGTAGTAACCGTCCAGCTGGCTGCTGCCCAGCAGGTCCTCGCCGCCGCTCGCGGCCCGCATCTCCGAGAGCATGCGCTGGAGCAGGAGCGCCTCGAACTGCTCCGCCGCCTCGCGCACCGCCTCGGGGTCCTCCCGGCGGGCGGCGAGCTTGAGCCCGCCCAGGGCGGAGGGGTCCAGGGCCAGCGCGTTGTCGAGGGACGCGGCCACGGTCAGATCACCACCAGCTGGGCGCGCAGGGCGCCCGCTTCCTTCAATGCTTCCATGATCGCCACCAGGTCGCCGGGCGCGGCGCCGACCTGGTTCACCGCCTGGATGATCTCGTTGAGGGACACCCCGGAATCGAACAGGAACATGCGCGCATCCTCCTGCGCCACCTCGATCTGCGAGCGCGGCGCCACGGCCGTCTCGCCCCCGGCGAAGGCGCCGGGCTGGGAGACCTCCGGCCGCTCGCTGATGGTCACGGACAGCGAGCCGTGGGCCACGGCGGCGGGCAGCACGCGCACCTCGTTGCTGATCACCACCGTGCCCGTGCGCGAGTTGACGATGACCCGCGCCGGTTCCGCCCCCGGCGTGACCTCGAGGTTCTCGAGCACGGAGAGATAGGCGATGCGCTGGTCCGGGTCCGCCGGTGCCTGCACCTCGACGGACACCGCGTCCAGGGCGCGGGCCGTGCCCTCGCCCAGGGTCTCGTTGATGGTCTCGGCCATGCGGTGGGCGGTGGTGAAATTGGGGGTGTGCAGGTTGAGGGCCAGGGCCGCGCGCTCCAGGAAGCCGCTGGGCACCGCCCGCTCCACGGTCGCCCCGCCGGGAACGCGGCCGCTGCTCGGGATATTGACGGTGATACTGGAGCCGTCCTGGCCGGAGGCGCCGAAACCGCTGACCACGAGGTTGCCCTGGGCGACCGCGTAGACGTTGCCGTCGGCGCCCTTGAGCGGGGTCATGAGCAGGCTGCCGCCGCGCAGGCTGCCGGCGTTGCCGATGGAGCTCACGGTGACGTCCAGGCGGGTGCCGGGCTTGACGAAGGCCGGCAGCTCCGCGTGCACGGACACGGCGGCGACGTTGGTCAGCTGCGGGTTGATGTTCTCGGGCACCGTGATGCCGAACTGCTGCAGCATGTTGTTGAGGGACTGCAGGGTGAAGGGCACCTGCGCCGTCTGGTCGCCGGAGGAGTCGAGGCCCACCACCAGCCCGTAGCCCACCAGCTGGTTCGAGCGCACGCCGCCGACGGAGGCCAGGTCCTTGATGCGCTCGGCCTGGGCCGCCGCGACCGCCGGCAGGGCAACGGCGAGGAAACCAGCCAGCCACAGCGCGAGGAGGGGACGGAACATTGCCATGACGATAGCCATCAGAAGGGAAAGATCGGCGAGTTGAAGAAGCGGCTCAGCCAGCCCTGGCGGTTGGCGTCGGCCAGCGCGCCGCGGCCGCTGTACTCGATCTGCGCGTCGGCCAGCTTGAAGGAGGGCACGGAGTTGTCCGCCCGGATGTCCGCCGGCCGGACAATGCCGGCGACGCGCAGGTACTCGCGGCCCTGGTTGACGGTGATCCACTTTTCCCCGCGCACCAGCAGGTTGCCGTTGGGCAGGCGCCGGTAGACGGTCACGGCGATGTTGCCATCCACGCGGTTGCTCTGCGCGCTGTCACCCTCCCCCTCGAACTCGCGGGAGGCGCTCAGCTCGCTCTGGAAAAGCGGAAACTCGTCGCCGCGGAGGAACTGCTCCCCGGAGAGCGTCGGGTTCTCGATGCTCGCCGAGCCGTCCTTGCTGGTGCTGGTGCTGGCGCTGGTGGAGGCATTGGTGCGCTCGGCGAGCTGGATGATCAGCGTGTCGCCCACGCGCCGGGCCTTGACGTCGCCGAAGAGCGACAGGCCGGTGGCGGCCTGGTAGATGGCGCCGTTGGCCGCCTCCGCCGGCGGGACCGGCGGCTCCGGCGGCAGCGTGGCGGACCAGTCCCGGATCGGGGTCTCCGGCGACGCGCAGGCGCCGAGCAGCGCGAGCACGCCCGCCAGCGCTGCCCGCCGCAGCATCGGGGAAAGCTTTGCGGTCATGGCGGGGCTCATCACAGGTTGTTGGTCACGAACTGCAGCATCTCGTCCGAGGTGCGGATCGACCGGGAGTTCAGTTCGAAGGCGCGCTGCGTCTCGATCATGTTCACCAGTTCCTCCACCGTGTTCACGTTGGAGCTCTCCACCATGCCCTGGATCAGCGTGCCGAGGCCGTTCACGCCCGGCGTGCCGTTCAGCGGCGGACCGCTGGCGCCGGTCTCCGTGAACAGGTTCTCGCCGCGCGCTTCAAGGCCCGCGGGGTTGACGAAATCCGCGGTCTGCAGGATGCCGATCTGCACCGGCGCCCCCTGCCCCGGCAGCTGGACACTGACGGTACCGTCAACACCGATGGTCACGCTCTGGGCGTTGTTGGGGATGTTGATGGCGGGCTGGATCTGGTAGCCACCGGAGGTCACCAGCTGGCCCAGGGAGTCGATCTGGAAGGAGCCGTCGCGGGTGTAGCTGAGGGTGCCGTCGGGCATCAGCACCTGGAAGAACCCGCGGCCCTGGATGGCGACGTCGAAGGCGTTCTCCGTCTGCACCAGCGACCCCTGGGTGAACAGCTTCTCCGTCGCCACCACCCGGGCGCCGGTGCCGAGGTACAGCCCCGAGGGCATCTCCGTGTTCTGCGACTGCTGACCGCCGGCCTGGCGGACATTCTGGTAGATAAGGTCCTCGAACACGGCGCGGCCGCGCTTGAAGCCCGTCGTGTTGACGTTCGCCAGGTTGTTGGACACCGTGGCCATGCGTGTCTGCTGGGCATCCAGGCCCGTCTTCGCGATCCATAACGCTCTCATGCTGTTCCCTGCCTGTTGCCTGTACCGTTACTGCCCGAGACGCATCAGCTGCGCCGCGGTGTCCGCGTTCTCGTCAGCGCTGCGCATCATCCGCACCTGCATTTCGAACTGCCGGGCCAGCTCGATCATTTCCACCATGGACCGGGCCATGTTGACGTTGCTCGCCTCCAGCTGGCCCGAGTGCAGCCGCACCTCTGCATCCGCCGGCGGCACCTCGCCATCGGCAGTACGGAAGAGGCCGTCGGTGCCGCGCTCGAGGCTCTCCAGCTCCGGCCGGACCAGCAGGATGCGCTCGAGCACCGCCGGGGCCCGGGGCCCCTGGCCCAGGGGCACGATGGAGATCGTGCCGTCCACGCCGATGGTGAGCTGTGTATGCGGCGGGATGGCGATGGGGCCCTGGTCCCCCAGGACCGGGTTGCCGGCACCGGTGCGCAGCAGGCCGTTGGCGTCGATCTGCAGGTCCCCGCGGCGGGTCAGCGCCTCGCCGCCCTCGGCATCCTGCACGACCAGCCAGCCCTCCCCCTGCACCGCCACGTCCAGGGCGCGCCCGGTGGCCTGCAGGGGCCCGGACGACAGGTCGGGGCGGACCTCGCTGGTCCGCACATTGTGGCGGCTGGGCAGGCCGGGACCCTCGATCTGCTGGCTCTGTGCGCTGTCCAGGCTGCGCTTGAAGGCCGTGGTGCCGACGTTGGCCAGGTTCTGCGCGTTTCTCGCTTGCGCCTCCATGACCCGGTGCGCCCCGGTCATGCTCACGTATAGCAGCCGGTCCATCAGTCGCGCTCCCGTTCACACATCATTCGACAAGCCTCAGCGGATGTTGATGATGGTCTGCGTCACGGTATCCGCCGTGGAGATCATCTGCGCGTTGGCCTGGAAGTTGCGCTGGGCGGTGATCATCTGTACCAGCTCCGCCGTGAGGTCCACGTTCGAGGCCTCGAGGGCACCGGACTCCACCAGGCCGTAGTTCGACGTTCCGGCCTCACCGAGAAGCGCCTGGCCGGAGGCGAAGGTCTCCGTGAAGGCCGTGTTGCCGTTGTTCGCCAGGCCCTGGACGTTGGCGAAGTTGGCCATGGCCAGCTTGCCCAGCGCGCTCGACTGGCCGTTGGTGAAACGGGCGAACACGATACCTTCCTGGCTGATGTCGATGCCGGTCAGGCGGCCGCTCTCGAAGCCGTCCTGGCTGAGCTCGTTGACCGAGAACTGGTCACCGAACTGGGTCGCGTTGGTGAAATCCGTGGTCAGGTTGAGCGGATCGGCACCGTTGGCCAGGGGCACGGGCGGGAAGGTGAGCTCGCCGCTCGCCGGGGCCGTGAGGCTGCCCAGGGAATCGAACTGGAGGGTCTGCGGGCCGCCCACGGGACTGCCGTCCACGTACAGTGACGCCTCCCATTCATTGACATTGGCGGTCTTGACGAAGTAGTAGCTCGCCGTGTGGGTCGCGCCCAGCGAATCGATGATCGACAGCGACGTGGTGTGATTGAAGGTCTGCGGGTCCGCCGGATCGAGCGGCGCGACGGCCGGCTGCGGCGCGCCGCCGGGCAGGTTCAGCCCCGCGGTGATCACCTCGGTCGCCCGCGGCGGGTTGTTGGCGGTCACCAGCTGCAGGTCGGTCAGTTCCGCGGTGTTGAAGCCGTCACTGGACGGCGGGAAGGCCTGCAGCCGCAGGCCCTCGGAATCCACCACGAAGCCGTTGCGGTCGACGTTGAAGACGCCCGCCCGGCTGTAGCTGAGCGCGCCGTTGTCGCTCAGGGTGAAGAAACCGTCACCGACGATGGCCAGGTCCAGGTTGTTGCCGGTGAAGTCGATGGTCCCCTGGGAGAACTGCTGCTGGATCGAGGACAGCCGCGCGCCGAGACCGGTCGCCGACGACGACACGGACTGCAGGCCGGCCGCGAACAGTTCCGCGAAGTTGGCCCGCGACTGCTTGAAGCCGGTGGTGTTCACATTGGCGATATTGTTCGCGGTGACCGTGAGGTCTGTGTTGGCGGCATTCAGGCCGGACAGTGCAATCTGGAAGGGCATGGGGTTCTCTCCTCAGGAAATTTCGACAGCCCGGCCGAGCGACATCGCGCCCATGCCAGCCACGTTGATGCTGATGGCGCCACCGGGGCCCTGCAGGGAGACGCTGTCGACGCGCCCCCAGACCAGGGGCTCGGCGGCCGTGGTCTCGCGGCCGACGCGGTAGCGCGCCTCGAGGCGGTAATCGCCCGCGGGGGCGATGCCGCCCTCGGCGGTCGTTCCATCCCAGCGGAAGGCCGCCCGGCCGTCCGGGCCGGCGTAGACCGGCAGCTGCGCCACCAGTTGCCCGCCGGCATCCTTGACGGCCAGCACCGCGCCGGCCGCCTCCGCCGGCACCTCAACCACGCCGGCGAGGGGGTTCTCCCCGTCGAAGGCGCCGGAGCCCGAGGGCACGAGCACCTCGCGGTCGACGAGGCTGGCGGCCTGCAGGGCCTGGTTGCCGGTGAGCGCGTCCGCCGTGCTGTTGAAGCTGCTCTCGAGCCGGTCGATGCCGGACACGGTGGAGAACTGGGCCATCTGCGCCAGGAAGTCGCCGTTCTCCATGGGCTTGAAGGGGTCCTGGTTCTGCAGCTGGGTGGTCATCAGGCGCAGGAAATCCGCCTGGCCGAGCTCGTCGCGCTTGCGCTCCGCCGGCTGCGGCTGGCGCGCGAAAAGCTCCTGGATCGCTGTCATGTCATTCATGGGTTCTAGTTCCCGAGGTTCAGGGTTCGCAGCATGAGGTCCTTCGACGTATTGAGAATCTCCACGTTGTTCTGGTAGGCCCGCGATGCGGAGATCATGTTGGTCATCTCCGACGCGAGGTCCACGTTGCCGCGGTAGATGTAGCCCGCGTCATCGGCCTGCGGGTGGCCCGGCTCGTAGACCGGCATCGGCTCGGTGCGGTCCTCGACCACGCCCAGCACGCGGACACCGGCGCCCGCCTCCTGCCCCGCGCCGGCCATGACCGTCTCGAAGACGGGGTGGCGCGCCCGGTACGCTTCAGCGGGGTCGCCGCTGACCGAATTGATGTTGGCGAGGTTGGACGCCGTCGCGTTCAGGCGCACGGACTGGGCACCCATGCCCGACCCGGCGATGGAGAAGACCCGGAAAAGATCCATCAGCTGTTACCTCCCTTCAACACGTCGATCATCGAGCGGATTTTGCCGCTGAGGAACTGCAGGCTGGCCTGGTAGCGCACCGCGTTCTCCGCGAAGGCCGCCTGCTCCCGGTCCACCTCCACGGTGTTGCCGTCCTGCGCCGGCTGCAGGGGCACGCGGTAGAGGAGCGGGCCCGCGCCGCCGGCGCCGGTACCGGCGCCGAGGTGGCGGTCGTGCGTCACGCGCAGCCGGTCGGCGCCGGCCACCGGCCCGCCGGCCTCGGCGAGCGCCGCGCGGAAATCGAAATCACGGGCCTTGTAGCCCGGCGTGTCCGCGTTGGCGATGTTGCTGGCTAGCACGGTGTTGCGCTGCGAGCGCAGGCTGAGCGCCTGCTGGTGAATGCCGAAGTAGTCGTCGATACTGAAACTCATGGACGCGCGTCCTGCCCCCTTTGCCCGGTAGCCAGCAAGTTGCGTGCCACCGAGCGTCGGGCGCGGCGGACCGCGTGGTTCCGCGGCCCCGGCATCGCCGCAGCGCCGGCGGGCGGCAAGGGTTTGCCGGCGGCGGCAAGCCAGAGGCAGCCGGCACGATGCTTGCTTAGCTTATGGATGATAGACCGCTTATGAACCGGACGCGCCCCATGCCATCAGCCGCTCGCCGCTACCCCCGCAAGCACCAGCGCCCCGCGCCGGGTACCCGCGGACTGTCGCGGGCGGTGCTGGCGCTGCTGCTGGCGCTCGCCGCGGCCGGCGGCGCCACGCAACCGCCGCGGCAGCCGCTGGACGAAATACGCGCGGCGGCAGAGGCCTTCGTGCTCGAGCGTCTGCCGGGGGACCGCAGCGATACCACGGCAACGGCGGGACGGCTGGACCCGCGGCTGCGCCTGGCGCGCTGCGACCAGCCCCTGGAAGCCTTCGCCGCCGCCGGCAACCGCCTGCGCGGCAATACCAGCGTGGGCGTTGCGTGCCCCGGCGCCTGGCGGCTTTACGTACCGGTCAAGGTCGAGACGCTGCGCACGGTCCTCGCCCTCAGGCGCCCCCTGCGCCGCGGCGAGACCATCACGGCAGAAGACCTGGATACGGTGCGGATGGACACGGCGCGGCTGACCCGTGACTACTACACAGAGCCCGCGGCGGTGGTGGGCCACACCCTCAAGCGCTCTGCCGCGGGCGGGACGGTGCTCACCAGTGCCCTGGTGGAAGAACCACCGGTGATACGCCGCGGCCAGCGGGTCTCGCTGGTGTCCAGCGCCAGCGGCATAGCGGTGCGGGCGCCCGGCGAGGCCCTCGCGGACGCACGGGCCGGGCAGCGGGTCCGCGTCAGAAACCTGTCGTCGGGCAAGATCGTGGAGGGAATGGCACTGCGCTCGGGCGGTGTCAAGGTACAGTGACGATGGGGCTAAAGTTTGCGGGAGCGCTGCCGCTACCCTAGAGTATCAGGCTCACCAGTGGAGCGACAGGAAATGGCAGACAGCATCAGCGGCCTGGGCAAGGGCCCGGAAAAGGCAGCGGGGACCCCTGCCGCGCGCTCCAATAGCGCGCCGGCCGGCAACCAGGCGGCGCGCCCGGCAGCAGGCACGGATTCCGTGAACCTGACCGACACGGCGCGACAGCTGCAGGCGCTAAGCCGGGCAGTGGACGGCACCGACCCGGTGGACAGCAGCCGGGTGGAGGCGGTCAGGCTGGCGCTCGAAGCCGGACAGTACAGCGTCGACAGCCGGCGGATCGCCGAGCAGCTGCTGCAGTTCGACAACTGATGCCGGGGGCCACGCCCATGCTGCAGAGCCCCAGGCGCCTGGCCGGCGCGCTCGACGACCTGTTCCGGGCCCAGCAGGAACGCGCCGAAGGCCTGCTCGCCATCCTCCGGCAGGAGCGCGAGGCCCTCAACAGCGGCGACCTTGCCGCCATCGAGGAAACGGCATCCACCAAGATCAGCGCCCTCGCCGAACTCGAGGAGCTCAAGGCCCGCGAGGCGCGGCTGCTCGCCGGCCTCCCCTTCGGCGACAGCGACACCCCGCTGGAGCAGGCCCTGGGCTGGTGCGATGCGGACGGCAGCCTGCGCGTCCGCTGCGACCAGGTCATCGAGCTGATGGTGGCCTGCGACCGCCACAACAAGCGCAACGGGCTGCTCGTCCAGCACCGCCTGAACTACGTGCGGCGCGCCATCGATGTGCTGCACCGGGCCCACGCGGAAACGCTCACCTACGGCCCCGACGGCTCCCCCGGCGGCACTCGGCCCTCGAGGCTGCTGGCCGAGGGCTGACCCGGGCAACCGCTTCCACGGCAGCGGGCTGTCGCGCGAGGGACGCCGGTGGCGGATGACAAGATCACGGACCGGAACCGGATCGCCGCCCTCCTCGACGCCCTCCGGCGCCAGGAAGCCCCCGTGCAGCTGCTCCCGGCGGCGGGGGACGGCCAGGAGTTGTCCCTGCTCCTGGCCTGCAGCCGGCGCAGAAAGCAACTGGTTCTCGACGCGCCGCGGGGCCTCCAGGCCGGCGACGACCCCGCGGGCCGCGCCATCACGGTGCTGGCCCGGCTCAACGGCGCCGAACTCCGCTTTGACACGACGATCCTCGCTGCGGAAGAATTCCGCGGCTACGCGGCCCTGCGCGCGGCCTGGCCGCACGCGGTCCTGTACCGCCAGCGGCGCAGGGCTTTCCGGGCGCCGGTGGGGGGAGACCGCAGCGGCCGGCTGGAGCTGTACGATGCGGCGGGACGGGTGGTCCGGGGGCGGCTCACGGACCTCTCGGCGGGCGGTTTCGGGGCCCTCGTCGATCGCGCTGCGTCGCTGCGGGAACGCGAGGAGGTCGAAAGCACGCTGGCGATCGACGGCCTGGCATTGAAAACGACGATAAGAATCATGGCTGTGCGTATCCCGGCCCGGGGGCGCTTCATGCGCATCGGGGCGGCTTTCCGGGGACTCTCGCCAGGCCAGGAGGCGCAGGTCGAGAAGCTCGTGCGGGCGCTCGAGCGGCACGCCATCCGGCGCGGGGGCGCACGCCGCTGACGGGGGAGCAGGGACGCATGGAGCAGACTGACCAGGGCCGGCCGCAGGCCGGGGACACGGGAGCCGGGCATGCCCCCGTCGCCCGCCAGCCCATCTATGACAGGAACCGGGACATTTTCGCCTATGAGCTGCTCGTGCACGCAGCCGGGGCCGACCCGTCGGCGGAGACCGCCGCGGCCGACGGGGTCGCCAGCGCGCGCGCCGCGATCGCGGCGCTGACCCGGCTGGACCTGGAGCAGGTCACCGACAGCCGGCCGGCGTTCATCAACGTGTCCCGGGACTTTCTCCTCGACCACCACGATCTGCTGTCCCGGGCGACGGGCACGGGCATCGAAGTGCCCTGCGCCGCCTGCAACGACGACGAGGCCGTCGCAGTACTGGCGCAGCTGAACGCGCAGGGAGTCGCCGTGGCCCTGGACGACTTCCGCTGGGTGCCCGGGGTGCAGCGCCTGCTCGAGCAGGCCCGGCTGGTGAAGATCGACGTGCGCGCCGCGGAGCCGGGCACCCTGGCGCAGCTGCTGGAAAGGCTGCGCGGCGGCCCGGCGACGCTGCTCGCACTCAACGTCGACAGCCAGGAGGCCTTCGACCACTGCCACGCCCTGGGCTTCAACTACTTCCAGGGCTTTTTCCTGTGCCGGCCGCGCGCGCTCAGCGCCCCGGGCCTGCCCGACAGCAAGCTCAATACCCTGCGGCTGATGGCGGCCCTGCAGTCGCCGGAGGCAGAGCCGGACGAGCTCGAGGCCATCATCCGCACCGATCTCACCCTGCACTACCGGCTGCTGCGCACCGTGAACTCCGCCTACTACGGCCTGCCCGTCGAGGTGAAGTCGATCGGCCACGCCATCACCTGCCTGGGCATGGTGGCGGTGCGGCGCTGGGCCGCCCTGCAACTCCTCGCGGCGGAGGACGAAAAGCCGCCGGAGGTCCTGCGCCTCGCCCTGATCCGCGCCCGCATGTGCGAGCAGCTCATCGCCGGCCCCGGCAAGGACGAGCAGGACAAGGCCTTCACCACGGGCCTCTTCTCCCTCCTCGACGCCGTGTTCGACACGCCCATGGACCTCATTCTCGAAAAGCTGCCCCTGGACCGGGACGTGGCGGGCGCGCTGGCCTCCGGCGCAGGCCCCTACGGCCGGCTCCTGGGCACCGTGACCTGCTACGAGAGCGGCGACTGGACGCCGCTGGAGGAAGACGGACTCTACGCGCTCGACACCGTCACCCGCTGTTACCTCGGCGCCCTGCCCTGGGCGCGGGCCCAGTTCGACGCGCTGGGCGGCTGAGGCCTCCCCGGGCCGGACCGTTAGCCTTCCGGAAAAACCACATTTATAATACGGGAAAATGCGCAGACTTTTTTCGTGCCCGACATTGCGCTAACGTCAGAAACGGGTGCGCGCCGACGGAAAGCAGCTTGAGCAACAGTACCGATAGTGCGGACTTCCGCGCCCTGGGCAAACGCCTCCAAGAGCGCGCGACACAGATCAGCCATTCGCTGGAGCCCTCCGGCGTCGCCCCGGGCGAAATGGGGGCGTGCGCGCGAGCGGCACTCGGTCTCGCAGCCGCTGCCGCCGTGCTGGGACAGCAGGAACTGGCAAGCGCCGCCGCCGCCGCCGGCCGCGTCCTCAGCGGCGAGGACGGCGCCGCGCCGGCGGAACGCGCCGGACTGCAGGCAAGGCTCACCCGGCTGGCCGGCGAGCCGGGGGTGCCGGGTGCGGAAAGGCCCGCCCCGGCGGCAGGACCGCTTCCCTGGCTGGCTGTGCGCGATCCGGCGCGCGCCGCCCTGGCCGAGCGCGCCCTGGGCCGCCTCGGCGCGCCAGCGCCGCAACGGCTCGACGGCCCCGCAGCCGTCGCGGCGCAGTGCCCCGGGGCGCCGGCCGGCGTTCTTCTCTCGGACTTCCTGCCGGACTGCCTGCCCGCCCTGCACAGCGCGGGCTGGCGGGTCATCGTTCTCGGTGACGAAAGCAGCGACGAAAGCGGCGACGAAAGCAGTGACGAGAGGAGCGACGCGGCACAGCTCGCCGCACTGGCCGCCGGCGCCGAGCGCTATCTCGCCCCGCCGACCAGCGAGGAGCGGCTGACGGCCACCCTGGCCTGCTTCCTGCCGCCGGAGGGCGGCACCGCGGTGCTGGTCGTGGACGACGACGCCTTGTCCCGGGATGCCCGCAGCGCGGTATTGAGCGAGGCAGGCTTCCGGGTGCGCGCCGTGGCAGGGCCCGAGCAGCTGCCGCCGGCGCTGCGCGAGGCGACACCCGCTGTCCTGCTGGTGGATACGGGGCTCGGCGCACTCCCGCTCCGGCAGGTGCTCGCCACTCTCGGCAGCGAGGACGAAGCGCTGCCCGCGGCGGCCCTGCTGGTGGGCACCGCCCCGCCGGGCGCGCCGCCCGCGCTGGCCGCCGACGCCCCCCCCCGGGACCTGCTGGCGGCGCTGGGGCAGAAGGCCGCCGCAACCCGCGAGCGCGCCCGCCTGTCGGCGGGGTGGTGGCAGGAGCGCGAGCAGCGCCTGCGGGAACACCGCATCATCGATGCCCACTGCCTGGTCAGCATGACCGACCGGGCCGGCGCCATTACCTTTGCCAACGACCAGTTCTGCGAGGTGAGCGGCTATCGCCGGGAAGAGCTCATCGGGCAGACCCACCGCCTGGTCAAGTCGGGCGAGCACGAACCAGCCTTCTACGAAGACCTCTGGCGCACCATCAGCGGTGGCGATGTCTGGCGCGGCCTGATCTGCAACCGGCGCAAGGACGGGCGCCTCTACTGGGTGCTGTCGACCATCGCCCCCTACGAAGTCGAGAACGGCCGGCCGCGAAGCTATGTTTCCCTGCGCACGGAGGTCACCCGGCTCAAGCTGCTGCAGGAGGAAATGCACCTCAAGAACCGCGCCCTGGACGAGGCTACCGACGGCGTCACCATCGCCGACATGCGCGCCGGCGACGCCAGGCTGATCTACGTAAACCCCGCCTTCGCGGCGATCACCGGCTACAGCGCCGACGAGGCGCTGGGCCGCAACTGCCGCTTCCTGCAGAACGGCGACCGGGACCAGCCGGGCCTGGTCGAACTGCGCCGCGCGCTCGACGAGCAGCAGCCGGTCTCCGTGGTGCTGCGCAACTACCGCAAGGACGGCAGCCCGTTCTGGAACGAACTCCACCTGTCGCCGCTCTTCGACGAAGGCGGCCGGCTGAGCCATTACATCGGCGTGCAGCACGACATCAGCAAGCGGGTGGCGGACGAGGAAGCCCTGCGCGAATCCGAGGAGAACCTGCGCGCGGTCCTCGACGCCATCGACGACGAAGTGCTCGCCGTGGACGAGGAGCGGCGCACGATCTTCCACGGTGCCCGCGGCGGCCCCCTGTCGCTGTTCACGCCCGAAAGCCTGACACCCGGCGCCGTCCCCGTGGTCGACCGGGAGGCGCTGCACACCCAGGTCCGCCAGCCCGGGCGCTTCGAGGAGCGGCTGGAGGCCATCTACGCCCGGCCCGAGCTGCCGTCCGAGGACACCTGCGAGCGAACGGACGGCCGGGTCATCGAGCGCACCTCCATGCCCCTGCACCGGGACGGCCGGATCGCCGGCCGCGTCTGGCACTTCCGCGACGTCACCCGGCTGCACGAGGTCCAGCGCCGCATGGAGACCTACCAACGGCGCCTGCAGCTGGGCCAGAAGTACGCCAACATCGGCACCTGGGACTGGAACATCACCACCGGCGAACTCTTCTGGACCGAGCGTATCGCGCCGCTCTTCGGTTACCCGGAAGGGGAACTGGAGACCTCTTTCGAGAACTTCCAGGCGGCCCTGCACCCCGATGACCGGGAAAGCGTGCTCAACGCCATCAACGCCAGTATCGAGGGAGACGCGCCCTACCGCTGCGAGCACCGGGTGGTCTGGCCGGACGGCACGGTCCGCTGGCTCAGCGAGACCGGGGCCGTGGTCCGCGACGAGCGCGGCGAGGCCGTGCGGATGCTCGGCGTGGTCCAGGACATCGACGACCGCAAGCGGGCGGAGATCGAGCTGGTGGCCACGCGGGAAGAGGCCGAGCGCGCGAACCGGGCCAAGTCAGACTTCCTGTCCAGCATGAGCCACGAGCTGCGCACGCCCATGAACGCGGTGCTGGGCTTCGCGCAGATCCTGCAGTACGACGAGTCCCTGGACGAGTGCCAGGTCGAGAACGTCACCGAGATCATCCGCGCCGGCAACCACCTGCTCTCCCTGATCAACACGGTGCTCGACCTCGCCAAGGTGGAGTCGGGCCACATCGACCTGTCCCTCGAGGTGGTGGAGCTGCACAGCATCGTCGAGGAATGCATGTCGCTGATCCGGCCCATCGCCGCCAAGAAGGCCATCGCGATCACGCAGGAGGTTGCGCCCCGGCAGGCGGTGCGCGCGGACCGGATGCGCCTCAAGCAGGCCCTCCTCAACCTGTTGTCGAACGGCGTCAAGTACAACCGCGACGAGGGCCGGCTGACCCTTTCCGTCGTGGAGGACGCCGGGACGGGAAGCCTGCAGATCCGGGTGGCGGACACCGGGCGGGGGCTGCGCGAGGCGGAGATCGAGCGCATCTTCCAGCCCTTCGAGCGCCTCGGCGACAGGACCAGCGGCATCGAGGGCAGCGGCATCGGCCTGACGATCACCCGGCGCATCGTCGAGATGATGGGAGGGACCATCGGCGTCGCCAGCGAGCCCGGCCGCGGCAGCACCTTCTGGATCGAGCTGGCGAAGCAGGAGCTGCCCGCCACCGCGGTGAGAGCCGGCGCGACGACCGAGGCGCCGGCGGCCGCGCCGGAGGTCGCAGCCGCCAGCGGCACGCGGCGCATCATCTACATCGAGGACAACCCGTCGAACATCCGCCTCATGGTCGAGGTCCTGTCCCGCCGTCCCGGGATCCGGCTGAAGACGGCGCACAACGCCGACCTCGGGATCGAGCTCGCGCTCAGCGAGCCGCCGGATCTCATCCTGCTCGACATCAACCTGCCCGGCCTCGATGGCTACCAGGTGCTGCGCATTCTCAAGAGCGAGGACAGCCTGAAAGACATCCCGGTGCTCGCCCTGAGCGCCAACGCCATGCCCAAGGATATCGACCGGGGCCGGCAGGCGGGCTTTGCCGAGTACATCACGAAGCCCTTGCAGCTCGAATACTTTCTGAAGACACTTGATCACTACCTGGGCACCGAGCCCGGGAACAAGCAGGACTAGAGACGGACAGCACAGCGCCATGACGACGAGCAAGGACTTCAGCCGCATCATGATCGTGGACGACGAGGCGACGAACCTGCGCCTCCTCGAAAAGATGCTCGGCAACCAGAACTACCAGAACCTCGTTCTCATCGCGGACCCGCGCGAGGTGCTCGGCCAGTACCAGGCACAGCGGCCCGACCTGATCCTCCTCGACATCAACATGCCCCACCTCGACGGCTTCGAGGTCATGCAGCAGCTCAAGGCACTCGAGGATCCGCTACAGCCGCCCATCGTCATCCTGACGGCGCAACACGGCAGGGACTTCCTGCTGCAGGCGCTGGCCACGGGGGCCCGGGACTACATCACCAAGCCCTTCGACCGCAATGAGCTGATCATGCGCGTCAACAATCTCCTCGATGTCCAGCTGGGACACCGGCTGCTCCACGACCAGAAAACCTTCCTCGAGGAGAAGGTGCGCCAGCGCACGCAGGAGCTGCACAAGACGCGCCTGGAGGTGGTGCGCCGCCTCGGCAAGGCGGCGGAATACCGCGACGAGGAAACGGGCTCGCACATCATGCGCATGAGCGAGTGCTGCGCCATGCTGGCGCGGGAGTATGGCTGGGATGACAATCAGATCGACCTGATTCTGAACGCCAGCCCCATGCACGACATCGGCAAGATCGGCATCCCCGATGCGATCCTCCTCAAGCCGGGCCGCCTGGATGCGCACGAGTGGAGCATCATGCAGACGCACACGACCATCGGCGCGAACATGCTCGACGGTGACAACTCCACTCTGATGCGCATGGCGCGCGACATCGCGCTGACGCACCACGAGAAGTGGGACGGCAGCGGCTACCCCAACGGCCTGGCCGGCGAGGCCATTCCCCTGGCGGGGCGGATCGCCGCCCTATCGGATGTGTTCGACGCACTGACCTCGGACCGCCCCTACAAGCAGGCGTGGAGCAACGAGGAGGCCATGGCGTTCGTCCGGGAGAACAGCGGCAAGCACTTCGACCCGCAGCTCGTCGAGATCCTGGAGGCCAACCTGCCGGAGGTGTTCGCCATCCGCGAGCGCCACCAGGATGAAGTCGCGGTTACGGAACCCGCCGCCTCCGGCAGCGGCGACTGAACGCTCCGGCCGGAGCGGCAGGCACTAGAACAGCTCCGCGCTCCCGGCAGCCCTCGCCGGGCCGGCGCGCTCCCCCGAGGCCAGCAGTTCCTCGTAAATGACCGTACGATTGCGCCCGTGGTCCTTGGCGTAGTACAGGGCCTCGTCAGCCCGACCGAGCAGTGTCGTGGCCGAGCACTCGCCGAGGGCCTCGGTGACCCCACTGCTGACGGTGACCCGCTCGCCCTGGGGAAACCGGTAGGCCTCGACCGCGCAGCGGAAGCGCTCGAGGGCCGCGAGCGCCTCCTCGGCACTGGCATTCTCCATGAGGACAACGAACTCCTCGCCCCCGAAGCGGAACAGCAGGTCCGCCTCGCGGAAGGTCTGTTCCATGATACGTGCGAACAGCAGCAGGATTTCGTCGCCGTAGAGGTGACCGTAGGCATCGTTGAAGCGCTTGAAGTGGTCGATGTCGAGGATCGCCAGCCAGTAGCGCGACGACCGGATGTCGGCGCTGCGGCGCCGGGCCTCCACTACCTTCGGGGACTTTTCCTCGGCGATGACCTCGAGGGCCCGGTGAATGCAGTCGTCGAAGTAGCGCCGGTTCAGGAGACCCGTGAGCGGATCGCGCTGGGAGGCGTCCATGAACGCGCGGAAATTGAAGTAGGTTCGCAGGAAGGCGGCAAAACCGGCCAGGCGCGCCTCGTCCACCGACGCCGGGTACTGGAGCAGCAGGGTCACGGCCCGGCCGCGCTCGCCGTGGTGGCTGAAGGCCGCCAGTTCACGCCCCTGGGGAGCGGCGCGATGCGCGCCCTCGGGCGCCTGCTTCGCCCGGTCGATCAATGCCAGCTGCTCGCTGCTCAGGGGCTGCTGCTGCCAGCAGGTCTGGTAGGTGCCGCTTTTCGGTTCCCGGTAGCGCCGCACCCAGGTCATGTTGCCCCGGGGGGTGAACACGCAAAGCAGCGCATAGTCCACGGGCAGCAAGGCGCAGACACTGTCGAGGAAGCGACGGTCGAGGACCCGGGTGTCCGTGATTGAGGAGAGTTCGACGATGTGCTGCAGCACCTCATCGTCCACCCCCGACCTTGCCACTGTCGCCTGCATGGGAAATTCCGGCTGTCCCCTCCAGCGGTTGAAACTACCACTTCGAAAGGGGCTTTTCAATTTGCCACCCGGTTCCGCCCCCCCTGCCGGGGCGGCGCGCGCTCTCCCGGCGCGCGGCTGCCAAGCGGCCCCGGACGCGGTATTCTTGGCGGCAACCGGTCCGGCCGTTGAGAGCCAGAGGAAAGACCCGATGCTGTTCCGCAAGCAGAGCAAGAAAGAAAGCGGCGCCGGCGCCGCGCAGTTGGAGGCGAAGCTGGAAACCGTCGCCGCCCGGGAGAAGCTGTACCGGCTCCTGGCCGATGATTTCCTCGGCTGGCTCGGCGACTTCGCGCTGGACGAGGCGGACATCGACGCGGCCGGCTTCCGAGGCGGCCTGGAGAAGCTCCGCGCGCGGCTGCGCGAGCTCGACAGGAAAGACAAGGCGCCGGCGCCGGTCAACCGGCACGCCGCCTTCATTCCGGAATTCATCGCCCGCCAGCAGGGCCACCTGCAGGAACGGGACCGGGAGCTGCGCGATGTCATCGGTATCCTGACCCGGGCCGTGGTGGACATGAATTCGCGCAACGAGGCCTACGATTCCACGGTCCGCGAGCAGCTTGACAGCATGACGGAGCTGACCCGCCTGGAGGACATACGCCGGCTCCGCTCCGGTCTCCTCGAGGAGCTGGGCCAGCTCCGCCAGACGCTGGAGAAAAAGCAGCAGGCCGACGCATCGGGCATGCACGGCCTGAAGGACCAGGTGGACGTCCTGCGCGTGGAGCTCGAGCAGGCCCAGGAGGAGTCCCGCCGCGACGGGCTCACCGGCACCTTCAACCGCCGCGCCTTCGACAGTTTCCTCGGCGGCCTGCTGGACCCGGGCGGCGCGCGCCGCAGGAAGTTCGCGCTCATGATGCTCGACCTCGACAACTTCAAGCACATCAACGACCGGCACGGCCACCCCGTGGGCGACCGGGTGCTGCTCGCCCTGGTCGGCATCTGCCGCAGCGTCATCCGCAGCGAGGATTTCTTCGCCCGCTACGGCGGCGACGAGTTCGCCATCGTCTTCACCGGCGCCTCGGCACGCATCGCCGCGCGCAAGGGCCGCGAGATCTGCGAGATCGTCAACGGCACCGTCTTCACCACCGAGGAAACCGACGATGAGCCGGCCGTGAACCTCGCCATGAGCGTCAGCATCGGTGTGACGGAGCACCAGGCGGGGGACGATTACGCCGGGCTCATGAAACGGGCCGACGACGCGCTCTACCTCGCCAAGGGCGAAGGCAAGAACTGCGTCCGGACCGGCTGAACGAGCATGGTCCGGACGGGTACCCCAGCGGGCCCGGGAGGTGACGGCGGCACCACGCCCGGGCCGTTGCTCCCGGCCGCCGTCCACCCCTTCCCCGACCTCCTGGCGCTGACGCCGGAGGCGGTCCTCGAACGCTACCGGCAGCAGCAGCGCGCGGATTTCGAGGCCGCCTTCCGGCGCCTGCGGGAGGGGGGCGGCATGCTGCCGGCCCTGCCCGCCCTGCGCGCCGCACTGGCGCTTGATCCGGGCAATCCCGTCGGCCGCAATGCGGCCCCGGACAGGATGCAGGCGCTGTTCACCGAGCTGCACGAACATGTCATGGCTCACCCGGTCTGGGTGCATCCGTTTTTCCGGCGCTTCTTCGACGCCGCCATGACCCGGGACCAGGCCGCCCGTTTCCTGTGCCACTACCTGAACCAGGTCAAGAACACGCGCCAGTGCGTGGCGCTGGCCTGCGGCCGCTTCCACAGCCTCGCCGCGCTGCCCTTCGGCCCGCTCAACGAGGCCGTCTCCGAGCTGGTGCAGGTGGTGCTCGCCGGCCTCCTCGCAGACGAGTACGGCACCGACGGCCAGCCGGCGGACCGCGGCGCCACGCTGGCCATCGACGAACTGGTCAACAAGCGCACCCATATCGTGCTGTACCGCCAGCTGTTCGAACTGCTGGCGGTGGAGCCGGCCGACCAGGATGTGCCCTTCCTGCCGGAGGTCGCCGACAACGTACTGGTGCAGCGACTGCTGGCAGGGTCCGGGGCCTTCCGCGAGATCGAGGCGCTGGCCTCCGTCGGGCTGGGCATGGAATGGGGCGTGCCGACGATTTTCTCACTGCTTCTCGGCGGGCTGCTCCGGCTCGCCGGGCGCGAGGGCCTCGCCTGGACACCCCGCCATGTGGAAGTGCTGTCGGGGCACGTGCGCCAGGACGTGGAACACGCGATCGCGGTGATGGTGGCCACGGCGCTACTGGTCCAGGACGAGGAGGACGTCGAAGCCATCAGGAACGCGACCAACATGCTCATGGCGAGCCGCTACGCCATGATGAGCGGCCTCTATCGCGCTGTTTTCGGCGAACCCTGCGCGTCGATCGGGGAACTGGACCTGGCGCAGCGATACCGGGTCGCCGATCGCCGCATCGCCGACGCGCTGCGGGAAGCGCGCACGCGCGTGCCGACCGACCGGGTCCCGGACCACGCCCGCTGGTCATCCAGCGACCACGTGCCCTTTGTTTTCGCCTGAAGGCACTTCCCCACGGCTTTACAAGCGAGGGCGTATGCGCCATTTTTACGGCTTTCGGGGCGGGATCGTGCCATGCTCGCGACGCCGGTAAACCTCGGGCAGCGGGCACGGCAGCGGTGAGCCGGGGCGGCGCTGCCTACCTCGACAGCGCCCCGCGCCGGGCGCCCGCGCGTTTCCGCCCCGGGGAAAGCCTCGACGGACTCGGGCCCGCGGACTACGGCTTGCGCATCCTGTTCCAGGGCCTCCCGCTGGCGGTCGCCGGCAACCTGTTCCTCGCCGTCCTCCTGGTGGCCGTGCTGTGGTCTTCCACGCCGGCCGCGATGGCCACCGGCTGGCTCGCGCTGCAGGCGGCGCTGCAGGCACTGCGGCTCTGGCTCTGGTCGTCCTTCGAGCGCGCCGGCGCTGCGGCGGGCGCGCAGGCGCCGCGCTGGCTGCTGCGCTTCCGGGCGGGCGCTATCGCCACCGGCGCCCTGTGGGGGGCGGGGGTGGCGGTACTCTTTCCCGCCACAGACCTGACCCTGCAGGTTTTCATGGCCTTCGTGCTCGCCGGTCTCAGCGCCGGGTCGGTCACCTCCCTGGCGCCGGATCGCGCCAGCCTGCTCGCCTTCACCCTTCTCTCCCTGCTGCCCCTGCTCGCCTGCTTCCTGCTGCAGCCCGGCGTCATGGCCACGGCGATAAGCGCGATGATCGCAGCCTTTGTCGGCTTCGAGCTGTTCAGTGCCACGCGCCAGTGGCGCCTCCTGTCCGCGAGTTCAACGGCGGCGGCCAGGCAGCATGCCATGGGCGATGTGCTCACCGGGGCGGCCGCGCGGCTGCTTGCCTCCCGCGCCGACACCCTCGATGCGGCCATCGACGACGCGCTGCGCCTCGCCGGCGAGCGCCTGTCCGCCGACCGCGCCTATCTGTTCCAGGCCTCCGCGGACGGCAGCTGCATGAACAACACCCACGTGTGGTGCGCCCCCGGGGTCGCGCCACAGAAAGACGCGATGCAGGGTATTCCCGTGGAGGCCTTCCCCTGGGGGTGGCCGCAGACACGAAAGGGGGATGTCATCCTCGTGTCTCACATCGACGAGCTCCCGGCGCAGGCGGAGGAAGAGAGGGCCCTGATGGAGAGCCAGGGCATCACGGCCATCTGTATCGTACCGATCGAACGGGACGATCGTACCACGGCCTTCATCGGTCTCGACCAGGTCGGCAAGCCGCGCCCCTGGGAAGCACAGGAGGTGCAGCTGCTCGGCGTGCTGGGCGGTCTGATCAACAGCGCCCTGCTGCGCGCGGCGGGCGAGGCGGAACTGGCGGAGGGCCTCGGCCGGCTGGACGCCACGCTCGCCTCGACCCGGGAAGGCATCCTCGCGGTCGATGCCGACGGCCGGGTGCTTTTCATGAACCAGCCTTTCCGGGACCTGTGGCAGCTGCCCGCCGCGCTGGCCCGGCCGGGCACCACGGACGCGGAGCTTCTCGCGCATGCCAGCCGCCAGCTGGTCGATCCGGATGGCTTCATCGCTCGTGTGCGCGAACTCTACCGTGCAGCAGACGGCGCCATGGACCTGATCGAATTGCTCGACGGCCGCGTCCTCGAGCGCTCGTGCCTGCCGCTGCGCGGCAGCGCCCGGGCCGGCGGGCGGGTCTGGTGCTTCCGCGATATCACCGAGTGGAAGCGCACCCAGCAGGCGCTCTCGCAGCGGACTGACGAGCTGCTGGAAGCGCAGCGGCTCGCGTCCCTCGGCCACTGGCGCGCCGACCTGGCCACCGGCGAGCTGCACTGGTCCGAGGAGGTCTACCGGATCTTCGGCCTTTCCCCGCAGCGTCACACGCCGAGCGTGGACGCGTTCCGCGAGGCCGTGCACCCCGGGGACCGGGAGCGGGTGCGGGCAGCGGAGCAGCTCGCACAGGAGACCGGTCACTACGACGTCGTCCACCGCATTGTGCGCCCGGACGGCACGGTCCGGACCGTGCAGGAGCTGGCCCGCGTCCTGCCCGGCGAAGGGGGACGCCACATGCACGGTACCGTGCAGGACATCACGCAGCGGGTCGAGGCCGAGGAACAGGTCGCGTCGACGCAGGCCAAGCTCGCCCTGGCGGCGCAGACGGCCCGGCTGGGCATGTGGGAGCACGAGCTCGACAGCGACCGCTTCAGCTGGAACGACCAGCTGTGCAGGCTCACCGGCCTGCCCCCCGGCACACGGGGCGGCAGCAGCGCCGACTGGGAGGCGCTGATCCATCCCGAGGACCGGCCGGCCGTGAAACGCTATGTCGAGGGCCTTCGCGACAGGGCTGCAGGCCGGGTCGGCCACGGCCCGCGGCGTCCGGCCGCTGCCGACGGTGACGACTGGGACCGGTTGTTCCGTATCCAGCGCCACGACAACGGCGAGGTGCGCTGGATGCGCGGCATGGGCGAAACGCTCTGCGACGATGACGGCGTTCCCTGCCGCATGGTGGGCACGATCCTCGACGTGACCGAGCTCATCCGGGCCAGGGAGGCGGCGGAAGCGGCCAGCCGGGCGAAGTCCGAATTCCTCTCCAGCATGAGCCACGAGCTGCGGACACCGCTGAATGCCATCCTCGGCTTCGGCCAGCTGCTGGAAACGGACGGCGCCGTGCCGGAGGCGCAGCGGGATCACGTGCGGGAGATCGTGGATGCGGGCCAGCACCTGCTCTCCCTGGTAAGCGATGTCCTCGATCTCGCGAAAATCGAGGCGGGGGAGTTGCAGCTTTCACCCGCGGTGGTCCCGCTCGCCCCGCTGGTGGGAGAATGTCTCGCGCTGGTGGCGCTGGCGGCCGAGCGGCGCGGCGTTTCCCTCCACTGCGGGATCCCCGGCGACGCCACCGTCCGCGCCGACCGCCGGCGCCTCAAGCAGGCACTGGTCAACCTGCTGTCCAATGCCGTCAAATACAACCGTGAAGGTGGTACAGTGCGGGTCGCGTGCAGGCCGGCGGGGGAACACCGCGTGCGCATCCTGGTCAGCGACGAGGGGCCGGGTATCGCGCCCGAGCGGCAGGCCGAGCTGTTCGAGCCGTTCAACCGCCTCGGCGCCGAGGGCGGCACCATCGAGGGCTTCGGCATCGGGCTGAACATTACCCGCCACCTGGTCGATGCGATGGGCGGCGCCATCGGCGTAAAAAGTACACCGGGCAGTGGCAGCACCTTCTGGGTAGCGTTGCCGACGGAAAGGGGACAGATGCATTGACTCAGCGTGACGGCAAAGAGGGCGCGGATCAGGAAGCCGCTGCCGCGGGAACGGCAGGAGCGGCCCAGGCCGTGCTCGTCGTCGAGGACAACCCGGCGAACCTGAAGCTCATGAGCAGCGCCCTCGGGCGGCTCCCGGGCATCGAGCTGCTGACCGCGCAGCGCCCGGCCCACGGGCTGGAGCTCGCCCGGGAGCACCGGCCGGCGCTGGTTCTCATGGATATCAACATGCCCGGCATGAGCGGCTATGAGCTGCTGGAACGGCTGCGGGAAGACGAGGCGCTGAAAGCCATCCCGGTGCTGGCGGTGACCGCCAACGCCATGCCACAGGATGTCGAGCGCGGGCGGCAGGCGGGCTTCGCCGACTACATCACCAAGCCCATCAACCTGGCCGCGCTGCTGGACAGCGTCAGCCACTGGCTCGGCCGCTGAGCCCATGCCGCCGGCGGGGTCGGAGCCATGACCAGCTGGTTTGACCAGCATCTCGGCCTCATCTACCAGGGCTACGGCCTCGCCTTCTTCGCGCTCGGCGTCGCCGCCCTCATGGCCCGGGAGCGTGCCCCCGGCGCCAGCGCGACGGCGAACCTCGGCTGGCTCGCCGCCTTCGGCCTGCTGCACGGGCTGCAGGAATTCATCGACGGTGAACGGCTGCGCAGCGACGCGGCCTGGCTCGCCCCGCTCGCCACCCTGCTGCTGGTGACCTCCTTCGCCGCCCTGTTCGAGTTCGGCCGGCGGCAGTGGAACAGGCGGAAGCTGCGCCCCCGGCTCGCGGCCCTCCCGCTGGGTCTCGCCGCCGGCGCGGCAACGGCGGGGCTCGCCCTGGCGCTGCCGTCGCCTGCGGCCAGCCTGGAGCTCGGTGGCCGCTACCTCCTCGGCGCGCCCGGGGCCCTGCTGGCCGGGCTGAGCATGCTCGCCGGTGCCCGGAGCGAAGCGCCGGCCTTCGCGGGAAGCAGCGCGGGGGCCTGGCTGCGGCTGTCCGCGCTGGCCATGCTGGCCTATGCGGCCCTCACCCTCCTCGTGTCGCCGGCCTCCGGCGCGCTGCTGGCGGGCTGGCTGCCGACCACGGCGGATTTCGCCGCCCTCACCGGGCTCCCGGTGCAGCTTCCCCGGGGCCTGTGCGCGGTCTTCCTCGCCGTCGGCTTCGTCAACTTCTTTATCCAGCGCCGCCTCATCGAGGCAACCCGGGGCGAGCTCGCACGCCTGTCGCGGGTGGCCAGCGAGACGACCAACGGCGTCATCATCACCGACCCCACCGGCGCTATCGAGTGGATCAACCCGGGCTTCACCCGGATCACCGGCTACACGCTGGAGGAGATCCGCGGCCGCAAGCCGGGGGCAGTGCTGCAGGGCCCGGCCACGGACCGTGATACCGTGGCCGCCATCGGTGCCGCGCTGGCGCGCCGCGAAGGGTTCGAGGCCGACCTCGTCAACTATACGAAGACCGGCGAACCCTACTGGATCCGGATCAGCTGCAACCCCTTGCATGGCCCCGACGGCACGCTGCAGGGCTTCATGGCCATCGAGTCGGAGATCACCGAGCAGAAGCAGAATGCGGAGAAGCTCGAACGCAGCGAGAGCCTGATGCGCGGGCTCTTCGAGACCGCGCCCGTGGGCATCATCCTCAACGACTTCGCCAGCACCCGCCTCATCGACTGCAACGCCGCCTTCCTCGCCCAGACCGGCTATACGCGCGAGGAACTGCGCGAGCTGAGCATCCGGGACGTGACCCCCGACGAGTACGCGGAGAGTGACCTGCGGGAATTCAAGCAGGTCCGCGACACCGGGCGCTACGGGCCCTACGAAAAGGAGGCGCTGCGCAAGGACGGCAGCCGCTATCCCGTTCGCCTCCAGGGCGTGGTCGTGGAGGACCCGTCCGGCGCGAGGGTGATCTGGAGCTTTGTCGAGGACATCTCGGCACAGCGGGAATTCGTGGCCCGGCTTCGGGAGGAGGCACAGTATACCGAGGCCATCCTGCAGCAGATGGTCGACGGCCTCGTCACTATCGACGGCGACGGCCTCATCCAGTCCGTGAACCCGGCGGCGGAGCGCATCTTCGCCTACGCGGCAGCGGACATGATCGGGCAGAACGTGGCGATGCTGATGCCGTCCGCCCACGGCCGTCGGCACGACAGCTACATCAGCAACTACCGGACCAGCGGTGTCGCGAAGATCATCGGCAAGGGCCGCGAGCTGGAGGGCCGCCGCAGCGACGGCACACTCTTCCCCATCGACGCCGCGGTCTGGGAGATCGAGCGCTCGGGCCGGACCCTGTACGTCGGGCTGATCCGCGATATCACCGAGCGCAAGCGGCTCGAGGATGACCTCTGGCGTCTCAACCAGTCGCTGGAGGAGCGCATCGCGGAGCGCACCAGCGCCCTGGACGCGGCCCTCCAGCGCAACCGGATGATCATCGATACGGCCCTCGACGGGTTCCTGGTGCTGGACGGCGACGGCCATGTCCGCGAGGCGAACCCTGCCCTCTGCACCATGCTGGGCTATGAGAAGGCCGAGCTGGAGGCGCTGACCCTGAGGGATATCGAGGCCATCGACAGTGAAGACGAATTCATGGGCAAGGTCGAGCGTGTCAGGACCCGGGGTCATGCGCGTTTCGACAGCCGGCACCGGCGCAAGGACGGATCGACGGTGGAAGTCGAGGTTAGCATCCGGGCACTCGAGCTGGATGGGGAGGACTGCTACTACGCGTTCATCAACGACATCAGCGAGCGCAAGGCGGCGGAAGCCGCCCTGCGCGAGTCCCGCGACGAGGCGCAGCGGGCGAACGCCGCCAAGTCCGATTTCCTCTCCCGCATGAGCCACGAACTGCGCACGCCGCTGAACGCCATCCTCGGCTTCACGCAGCTCCTGCAGCTGCCCGGCGCGCGCGCCCTGGATGAACAACAGGACGAGCAGGTGCGGGAGATCCACGAGGCCGGCAAACACCTGCTGACCCTGGTCAACGAAGTGCTGGAACTCGAGCAGATCGAGAGCGGGCAGCTCGCCGTCGACGTCGCCCCCGTGGCGCTGCCGCCGCTCCTCGAGCACTGCACCCGGCAGGTCGGCCCCGCAGCATCGGCGCGCGGGATCACAGTAACGGTGGACGCCGGGGTGCCCTGCACGGTGCTGGCCGATCGCACGCGAATCCGGGAGGTGCTGCTGAACCTGCTCTCCAACGCCATCAAGTACAACCGCGAGAGTGGACGCGTCGCGGTCTCCGTCACCCGCCGGGACGGGGCCGTTCGCGTCGCCGTGCGCGACACCGGCCCGGGCCTCAGCGATGCGCAGCAGGCGCGCCTGTTCCGGCCCTTCGAACGCCTGGAAACCGCCTACGAGGGCATCGAGGGATCGGGCATCGGGCTCGCCATCGCCAGGCGGCTGGTCGAGGCGATGGCCGGGCGGATCGGCGTGGAGAGCGCACCGGGCGAGGGCAGTACTTTCTGGTTCGAGCTGCCGCCGAGCGATGACCCGGAGCCCGCTGATGCGCCGGCACTGCAACCCGCCCAGCCGCCGGACCCGGTGCCGCAGGCGCGCCGGAAGGTCCTGTACGTGGAGGACAGCCCGGCGAACCTGCGCCTGGTCGAGAAGTTCCTGGCCCGGCGCCCGGCCATCAAGCTGCTCACGGCGGGCACGGCGGAGGAAGGGCTCGCGCTGGCAGCGAGGGAGCGCCCGGCCCTGATCCTCCTCGACATCAACCTGCCCGGCATGGACGGCTTCGAGGCCCTGCGCCGGCTGCGGGAAAACCCCGTCACCCGCGACACCCCGGTGCTGGCGGTCACCGCCAACGCCATGCCGCGGGATGTCGAGCGCGGTCGCAAGGCGGGCTTCGCGGACTACCTGACCAAGCCCCTTGATCTCGCGGAACTGCTGGCCCGTATCGACCGGTGGGCGGCAACGGAGACCGCGGGATGACGCACGGGCGGGATGACCTGGCGCGGGAGCGATCGCTGAGCGGGCGCTTCGCCGAGCGGCTGCGGCAACTCGAACGGAGCCTGGCCACGGGCGCCCCGGAGAACGCAGACTTCCGTCGCCTCGCCGCCGGCCTCTGCGACGCGGCGGACCGCCTCGGCCTCGAGACCCTGGCCCGGGACAGCCGGCGCCTGCTGTCCGGCGCCACCCCGGACCCCGGTGCCCTGCGCGGCGCGCTGCCCACGGCGGAGGCGCTGGCCGAGCGCCTGGCCGCAGCGGCCGGCTCCCCGTCACCGGGCGGTGGCGTGCAGCTGCCGTGCCGCGATGCCGCCGACCATGGGGAGCCCGCCCTGCTGTTGCTCAGCAGGAACGAGCCTCCGGCCCGGGGCCTGGCGCAACTCTTCAGCGATCCCCCCCGCGGCCCGGACAGCCGGCGGCGGATCGTGACGACACCGGCAGAGGCGGTGGCCACGGTACAGGGCTGGCCGGACGTGGTGACGGTCCTGCTCATTGACGAGGACAGCTTTACCGAGCCGGTGACGGCCCGGCTGGGCGCGGCGCTGGGCACGGAGCTGCAAGCGGGCCGGCTGGCGATGGTCCTGCTGACCGGCAACCGGACCCTGGAAACCCTGCAGCGCGCCGGGGCGGCGGGCTGCAGCGCCGTGGAAAGCCCCGACCGGGGGGAGTTCGCGCTGGGCCCCTGCATCCAGGCGGCGGCAGCGCAGTGCCGCGCGACCAGCGGCGCCGCTACCGTGCTGCTGATGGATGACGACGAACTGCCGCGCGCCGCCTGCGCGGCGCTGCTCGAGGCCGCCGGCCTCGCCGTGGTGACACAGCAGGCGCCGGCGGAGCTGCCGGCTGTGATCGACGAGCTGCGCCCGGACCTGGTGCTCCTGGCCGCAGCGGCCAACGGATCGTCGCCCGCGGAACTGACGGAGCTGCTCGCGCTGCTTTCGCCCGCCGTCGACCCAGCCATCGCTGCCCTGGCCGGCGAGGCCACCCCCACCGGGGAGCGCGAACGCCTGCTGGCCGCCGGCGTCGAGGTCCTGGCGGCCGGCCGCGACGCCGCGCAGCTGCCGGCCCGGGCACGCAGGCTCGCGCTGGCGCACCGGGCACGGCGACTCAAGAGCGAGCGCCGGCTGCAGCGCAGCCTGGACCTCGAGCAGGCGTCCAGGGCGGTGAACGAGCACGCCATGGTGACCGCCACCGATGCGGAGGGCCGGATCTTCTATGCCAATGACAGGTTCTGCGCCATCGCCGGCTACCGCCGGGAGGAGCTCATCGGCCAGGAACACAGCCTGATCCGCTCCGGCGCCCATCCGCCAAGCTTTATACGCGGCATCTGGGACACGATCGCGGCCGGCCGCAGCTGGCACGGCACGATCTGCAAACGGGCCCGGGACGGCAGCCACTTCTGGGTGGAGACGACGATCGTGCCCTTCCTGGACAGCGAAGGGCGGCCCTACCGCTACGTGGCCCTGCGCACCGACGTCACCCGGCTCGTAGAAAGCGAGCGGGCGAATTTCCTCCGCTCCCGGGCCATCGAGGCGGCCACCAGCGGCATCATGCTCGCCGACATGCGCAGCCCCGATGAGCCGATCATCGAGGTCAACGCCGCCATCGAGACCATCACCGGCTACCGGCCCGAAGAGTTCATCGGCCGCAACTGCCGCTTCCTGCAGGGGCCGGACACGGACCCGGCGGCCGTCGGCGAGCTTCGCGCGGCGCTCCGGGAAGCGCGCTCGACCGAGGTTACCCTGCTGAACTACCGCAAGGACGGCACGCCCTTCTGGAACCAGCTGACCCTGTCACCGATCTTCGACGAGCACGGGCAGCTGACCCACGTCATCGGCATCCAGACCGACGTCACCGCGCGCGTCGAGGCCGAGCAGGCGGAAGCACGGGAGCGGAAGCGCCTGCAGCGGGCGCAGCAGTGCGCCAACATCGGCACCTGGGAGTGGGACCCGCGCAGCGGTGACGTGTACTGGACCGAGGCCATCGCCCCCATGCTGGGCTATGCCGACGGCGAGCTGGAAATGACCTTCGATGCCTACGTCGCCGCCATCCACCCGGAGGACCGGGAGGCAGTCCTGGCCGCGGCGGACCGCTGCGTGGCGACCGGCGAGCCCCTGGAGATCGAGCACCGGGTCCTGTGGCCGGACGGCACCATTGCCTGGCTCCACGAACACGGTGCCGTGGAGCGCTCACCGGACGGGGAGGTGTTGCGCGTGGTCGGCGTGGTGCAGGACATCAGCGAGCGCCGGCGGGCCGCCATGGAGCTGGAGGCCGCCCGCGAGCAGGCCGACCGGGCCAACCGGGCAAAGTCCGAGTTCCTGTCGCGGATGAGCCACGAGCTGCGCACGCCGATGAACGCGGTGCTCGGCTTTGCCCAGCTCATCGAGGCGGACCCGGAACTGCCGGAAGAGCACCGGGAGAACTGCGGGGAGATCATCCGGGCCGGCCATCACCTGCTCGAGCTCATCGATGACGTGCTGGATCTCAGCAAGATCGAGGCGGGCCACATCGAGGTTGTCACCGAGGCCGTTTCCCTGGCGCCGCTCGCAGAGGAATGCCTGAGCCTGGTCGGGAGCATGGCACGGCGCCATGAGGTCACCCTTCACCAGGAAGTGGCCGACGAGGCCATGGCCTGGGCGGACCCGAAGCGCCTGAAGGAGGCGATCCTGAACCTCCTGTCGAACGCGATCAAGTACAACCACCCCGGGGGGCAGGTATCACTGCGAAGCGAAGTCCAGCCATCGCTGCGGCGGATCTGCATCCACGTCGTCGACACGGGAACGGGCATCCCCGAAGACAAGCTGGAACGGCTCTACGAACCCTTCGAGCGGCTGGGTGCTGACAGCACCGCGATCGAGGGCACCGGCATCGGCCTCAGCATCACCCGGCGCCTGGTGGACCTCATGGCCGGCAGTATCAGCGTTCAGACTGCGGCGGGGCGGGGTTCCACCTTTACCATCGAGCTGCCCCTGGCCGGCGCGCTGCACCCATCGACCAGCGTGGCGGATACGCACTGAGGGGAAGCCAATCCGGCGCCGCAACGCCTGCGTAGCCTCCACACACTCCCTCCGAGTCTCCTGATGCGCCGCCTCTACTGGTTTCAGAACGACCTGCGCCTTGCCGACAACCCGGGCCTCGCGGCCCAGGCCGAGGGCGAACAGCTGCTGCTGCTCTACCTGTGGCCGCGGCAGCGTCCCTGGTGCCACCAGCAGGGACCCGGACCGCAGCGGGAGCGCTTCCTGGTGGAGAGCGTCCGCGCCCTGCGCGAAGAGCTCGCCGCCTATGGCCAGGACCTGCTCGTACTGCAGGGATCGCCGGAACTGGTCATCCCGGAGCTGGTCGCACAGCTCGGTATCGACCGGGTGGCCACGGCACGGACCCCCGGCGCCTACGAGGACGCCGCGCTGGCCCGGCTCCGGCGCACGCTGTCCGTCCCGGTCGAGGTACACACCGGCAATACGCTGTTCGCCGAGGCAGACCTGCCCTTCCCGCTCGACGGGCTGCCGCCGCAGTTCACCCCCTTTCGCCACGCCGTGGAGGAAAGGGCCGTCCCGCTGCCGCCGCTCCCGGCGCCGACGCTGCTCCCGCCGCCGCCGGCCGTGCCCTTCGATGAAACGCCCCTTCCGCCCACCCGCCCGCCCGCCGCGCTGCCGCTGCGCGGCGGCCGCGCCGAGGGCGAGCGCCGCCTCGCCCGCTTCGTGAGCCCCGAGGGCGGCCTCTACCGCTACAAGGAGACCCGCGACGGGCTCGACCCGCTCGACGGCTCTTCCACCCTGTCGCCCTGGCTGGCCACCGGCTGCCTGTCGCCGCGGGAGGTAGCCGCGGCCATCGCCGACTGCGAGGCCGCCCACGGCGCCAACGAATCCAGCTACTGGCTGTACTTCGAGCTGCTCTGGCGCGAGTTCTACCACTGGCGGGCACTCGCCGACAGCCGCAGCCTGTTCCGCCTGCACGGCGGAGGCCGCAAGCGACGGCTGCACAACTGCACCTTCGAGCCGCGCAACTTCGCCCGCTGGTGCCAGGGCGATACCAACTTCCCGCTGGTGAACGCCTGCATGCACCAGCTGGTGGAGACGGGCTGGATGAGCAACCGCGGCCGCCAGCTGACGGCCAGCTGTCTCGTGCACGAGTACGGCATCGACTGGCGCTTCGGGGCGGCCTTCTTCGAGAAGCACCTCATCGACTTCGATGTCGCCAGCAACTACGGCAACTGGCAGTACCTTGCCGGCGTCGGCGCCGACCCGCGCGGCGGCCGCCGCTTCGACCAGGCGGCGCAGGCCGCGCGCCACGACCCGGAGGGCGTGTTCACGGCCAAGTGGGACGGGGAGCGGCCGGAGCAGCCGGACTACGTCACCGACGCCGCCGACTGGCCCATCGGCCACTGATAGTGTCGCGGAAGCCCAAGCCGAGCAAGGTCTGCCCGGTGTGTGAGCGCTCCTTTACCTGGCGCGCCCGCTGGAAGACGAACTGGGAGGAGGTGGTGTACTGCTCCCGGCGCTGCGCGGGCCAGCGCTGGAAGCGGCGGGACCGCCGGAACGGCTAGCCGTCCCCGGGCGCGAGGCGCTCGAGCTCGCCGTCGGCCCAGGCGACGATCGCCTCGCGCTCGGCGGCCCCGCGCTTCTGCCAGCTGCCCACCATGAGCCCCATGCGGGCGTTCTTCTTCAGGTAGTCGGCATGGCGGGCGATGAAACGCCAGTAGAGGGCGTTGTAGGGGCAGGCGCCCTCCCCGGTGGTCCTGCGCACATCGTAGCGGCAGCTCGCACAGTGATTGCCCTGGCGCTGGATGTACTTGCCGGAGGCAGCGTAGGGTTTGCTCGCCATGATGCCACCATCGCCGTAGAGCGCCATGCCGAGGGTGTTAGGCAGCTCGACCCACTCGAAGGCGTCGACGTATACCGCGAGGTACCAGTCGCACACCGCGCGCACGTCGAGGCCGGCGAGCAGGGCGAAATTGCCGATAACCATGAGCCGCTGGATGTGATGGGCGTAGCCGAGGTCGAGGGTCTGGCGAAGCGCCTGCTGCAGGCAGCGCAGGTCCGTCTCCCCGCTCCAGAACCAGCCGGGCAGGGGCCGGTGCGCGTCCAGGGCGTTGCGCTCGCCGTAGCCCGGCATGTGCAGCCAGTAGATGCCGCGCACGTACTCGCGCCAGCCGAGGACCTGGCGGATGAAGCCCTCGGCCGCGGCCAGCGAGCACCGGCCGCCGCGCCAGCGCGCCTCCGCCGCCCGGCACAGGGCCAGCGGCTCGAGCAGGCCGATATTGAGGTACATGGAGATGAGGCTGTGGAACAGCCAGGGTGACTCCTCCGCCAGCGCGTCCTGGTAGGTGCCGAAGCGGTCCAGCGCGTGGTCGAGGAACCACTCGAACTGTGCTTCCGCCTCGGCGGGGGTCACCGCGAGACGGAAGGCCTCGAGGTCCCCGGGGTTTTCCGGGAAACGCTCGGCCACCAGGGCCAGGACGGCCTCCGTGATGGCATCCCGCGGCGCTGCCGGGCGCTCCGGCACCGCTTCACGGTTGCGCCAGCCGCTGCGGTTGTCGGCATCGTAGTTCCACTGGCCGCCCTCGGGCTGGCCGTCGTCGTCGAGGAGCAGGTCGTAACGGCGGCGCATCTCCCGGTAGAAGTACTCCATGCGCAGCTGCTTGCGCCCCTTGGCCCAGGCGGCGAAGTCGTCGATGGAGCAGAGAAAGCGCGTGTCCTCGATCAGCGTCACCGGCACACCCAACCGCTCCTCCCAGCCCGCCATCGCCTGCGCCAGGCGCGCCTCACCGGGCTCGCAGCAGCGCAGTGCTCCGGCTTGCGCGGCATCCAGCGCCAGCCGGGCAGCGGCCTCGAGGCTTTCCACGCCGTCCTCGCAGGCGATGTAGTGCACCGTGTAGCCCTCGGCCTCGAGCGCCTCGCGAAAGTGGCGCATGGCGGAGAAGATCAGCGCGATCTTGTGCCGGTTGTGGGCGACGTAGGCGGCCTCCTCGGCCACCTCGGCGAGGAGCACGACGTCACGCTCGCGGTCCGTGGCGGCGAGGGCGGGGTTGGCAAGGGAGAGCTGGTCGCCGAGGATCAGCGTCAGGGTCGCATCGCTCATGGAAGAAACTTACGCCCGCGGCGCACCGCGGGCGTGCTCCTGTCGCGCTTCAGTCGAACTTTTCCAGCAGCAGCGTGTCGCCGAGCTGGTTCGCGGCGATGTCGTCCTCGCAGAACGGGAAACGCACCCAGCGCTTGTCTGCGTAGAGTTTTGTCTGGTCCGCGAAGTGCGGCGAGGCCGGGTCCGTGGACTGCGACGGCACCAGGATAACATCGGCAATGGGGCATTCGCTCTCGTCCCAGGTCACGGCCTGGAGGTAGGAGTTGCCCGACGACGGGTTGGCGTAGCCGCCCTCGGAAAGGCCCGCGCTGATCGCGCCGTATACCCCCATGCTGCCCGAGCCGCCGTGGATCGGCACCCGCTCGTTGCCGCGTTCGAGAAACTGTACCTCGCCCCAGGGCGCATCGAGGGCGACACCGGCATCGGCCAGGCGCTTGCTGGCGGCGGCGAGGGCCTCGATGACGCGGGTCGCGTTCGCCGGCACATCAATGGCAATGCCGCGCGGCGTGTTCAGCGGATCCGCCGGATCGAAGTCCACCGCCCAGAACTCATCACTGGCGACCACGTTCTGGAAGCCGTCGCCAAGCTCGGCGCGAATCTCCCGCCAGAACTCGTTGAAGAGCTGGGCGCCGCGGCTGTCCAGCTCCACGCGCCGGTCCCAGGCGGCGAGCACCGCGCAGGCCTCGCTCACCGCTTCGGCAGCCTCACGCTCGCAGACCGCGAGCACGTCGTCGAGGGTAACCTCGGCGCCGTAGACGCGGTTCGAGTACATCATCCCTTCGAGGGTATCGAGGGTGAACAGGGGTGTCTCGGAAAGGCCGTCCGTGGCCACCTTGCGCTCGGCGACCATGAGGTGGCCGATGCGCGTGCGCAGGAACTGCTGCAGGCCCTCGTAACCGAGCGGGCCCATGATCGTCGGGAAGCCCTCCAGGGGATTGTTGGCGTCGCTCAGCCAATAGCTGTTGTTACTGTTGCCCACGTAGTCCCGGGTGCGCAGCTGCGGCAGCAGGCGGCTGGGGTAAAGCCCGCTGCCCTCGGGCGCTTCCGGATCCTCGCCCCAGGCACAGCCCGGGTCGGCGCCGTCGAGCGCCAGGATCACGTTGCTGGTGGCGTCGGCGAGCAGCGGCCCGAGGACACCGTCCACGCAGCGGTCGAGCTGCGCCTGCGTCAGGTAGGGAATCGCCGAGATCTCGCCGTAGAAAGCCTCGCCGTTGCGGTCGGCCGCGAGCTCGTGGAACACGGGGTTGCCGAGCTTGTCGAGGGCGGCGATGTAACCGTCGAGGTCCGTGGCCTTGCCCTTTTCGATCCACTGCTCGATGCCGCGCACACCGGTATCGAGGTTGGCATCCTTGAAAGCGAGCAGGCGGCCACCGGGCAGGGGCCAGCCGCCGAGCAGCGGCGACACGCCGGCGAGGTTCACCACCGGGCCGTAGCGGGTCTCATAAAAGGTGTAGCTGCGCGTTTCCATGCTGCCGTCGGCGAGCCTGACGTCGACCTCCACGGGGACGGGGACAATGTCCTCCCAGCTGCCGTCGTAGTCGTACTGCAGCGGGTCGTCCGGGTTCAGGGTGAGCTCGTAGAGCGTGAAGCGGTTGGCGTAGGACACGGTGTGGGTCCAGGCCACGTCCTTGTTGAAGCCGATGCCGATGAAGGGGAAGCCGTGAAGCGCGGCCCCCGCAACGTCGTACTCGCCCGGCAGGGTCAGGTGCGCCTGGTACCAGGCACCGGCACCGAACCAGGGCTGGTGTGGGTTGCCGAGGAGCATGCCGCTGCCGTCCACGGTGGCCTCGCTGCCGAGGGCGAGGCCGTTGCTGCCGCGGTCGAGGTCGCGAAGCTCGGCCGCAGCCGCGCCGATGGCCTCGCGGGCGCCCGCGAGATCTTCCGGGCTGACATCCGGCGCCATGGCATCGGGGCCGGTTACCGAGAGCAGCGCGTTGCGGAAGAGGCCCTGGTCGGAGCTGCCGCGCAGGGCCTCCCGGCGCAGGTAGTAGAAGTAATCGACCACGTCGAAGGCATAGACCCAGTCGGCGCCGCGACAGCCGAGCTCACCTTCCGGGAGGTTGTCGACGCCGGTCTCGTCGAGGTAGCGGTTCATGCCCGCGGTAAAACCGCTCGCGAGGTCCCGGGCGAAGGGCGGCAGCGCGTCGATGAACTCGGCGCGGAAGGACTCGCGGTCGCCGTTCAGGTAGGTGAACAGAAGGTCCGACCCGACGCTGCCCATGCCCTCGCCCATGAGCGCCGCCGACCGGCCCGTGGCGAAGACGATCTCGCGCATGGTCACGCAGAAGTTGTCCTGCGCATAGGCATAGCCGAAGCCGTAGCCAAGGCTCTCCCAGTCATCGGCCTTGATGTGCGGGATGCCGTACTCGGTGCGGCGGATCTCCGCGCTCAGCACGGGTTCCGGCTCCGGCTCCGGCGGTTCCGGTGCGGGCGGGATGTCGGGGCCGCTGCCGTCGCTGCAGGCGATGATGGCGAGCGGCAGCAGGCAGGCGGCGAGCAGGGGCTTGAGCGGCATCGGAGGTTCCTTCTTGTTGTTGCTGCTGGTTATTGCTACTGGTTATTGCTTCTGGTTATTGCCTTTGGGTGTTGCTTCCGGGTATGGCTTATCGTGCTGGCGTGGTGCCGTCCCGCATTCTAGCCAATCCGGGGGGCGATGCAGGAAGCGTTGCAGCGCGCACGCCCCGGCACAGACAGCCGTCAGAGGCGCTCGACCATCAGCGCATTGGCGTCGACCCTGGCATCCATGCGGTTCGCCAGCAGGAACATGCCGCCGACCTTGCGGTGGAAGTAGACCACGTCCGTCGGCGGCGCGTGCCAGAAGTCGGCATAGGTGGCGGCCTTGCGGGCGAGGGCGGCGAGCCGTTCAGGCATGTCCGAGGCGCCGAAGTCGTAGGGCCCCTCGTGGCGCAGGGGCTCGAGGACAAGCAGCAGCAGCTCGAGCAGCAGGGCCCGGTACTCGCCGTCCTCATCGCCGACGGCGTAGCCGACCTTCTCCGCCGCCTCGGCCATGGCGTCCGTGTCACCGTCGATCGCCGCACCCGCCAGTTCCCGGTAGCTGTCGACGAAGCCTTCCTCGAAGCGCCGGGTGGCGCCGAAGTCCAGCAGCACGATCTCGCCGCTGGCGTAACGGTACTGGTAGTTCGCGAAGTTCGGGTCCGTCTGCACCATGTGTAGATCGAAGAGCTCGGTGACCATGAGGCCCACCAGCGCGCTCATCACACGGTCGCGCTCCGCCCGGGGCTTGCGCGCCAGGCTCTCCATCGGTCCGCCGCTCTCGTAGCTCATGGCGAGCACGTTCCCGCGGGTGAGGTCCCGCTGCAGCCGCGGCAGCACGAAGCGCTCGTCGTCGCCGAGCACCCGGTGGAAGTCCTCGAGGTACCCGGCCTCCAGGAGGTAGTCCGCCTCATCCTTGAGCTGTCGCTTGGCATCCTCGAGGAGCGGTTCGACGTCCACGTGCGACGGCAGCACGTTCGCCACGCGCAGCACATAGGCAATGTTGTCGATGTCGCTGTCGATGCTGTCGGCGATGCCGGGGTACTGGATCTTGAGCGCCAGTTCCTCCCCCTCGTGGCTCACGGCCCGGTGCACCTGGCCGATGGACGCGGCGGCGACCGGGTGCGGGTCGAACTCGGCGAACTTGCGCCGCCAGGCCTTGCCGTAGGCGTTACGCAGGGCCGCCTCGAGCTGCGCCTCCGGCATGGCGGTGGCCTCGGAGCGCAGCCGGGCGAGGATGTCGGCGAGTTCCCGCGGCAGGAAGTCGCCGTTGTCCATGGACAGGATCTGCCCGAGCTTCATGGCGGCGCCGCGCATCTCCGAGAGCTGGTCCGCCACCCGGCGGGCGTTGCCGGGCGTCAGCAGGAGGTCGCGCTTGCGCGGGCGCTTGCCGGCGCGCCACTGGCGGGTGCCCTCGGCGAGCATGCTGCCGGCGACCCTCCCGGCGAGGCCCGCCACGCGCAGGGCACGCCCGGTGCGGCCCGTGGGTACCGCAAGGCTGCGGGTTCTCTCGCGGCCGGCCTCCTTGTCGCTGTCCTCGCTCACGGCCCTGTTTCGCCCCCTTCCTCCGCGTGATCGTCGATGTAGTCGTGGACCGTGTCGTGGGCGTTGAACTGCGCGTCCAGCACGGCGATGAAGGTGAATACGCCGGTGAGCTTGCGCGCGATCATGGCGAACTCCCGCGACGGCGTGGCGAAGTGGCGCGTCGCCGCCGAGGAGGCCGCCTGCCTGCCCACGCGCTGCATGAGCCGGGAGCGGCCCCAGCAGTACGCACCGCGGCGGTTCAGGTACTCCCGGGGCAGTGCCTCCGGCGGGCGCAGGGGCTCCAGGAGCTGCAGGCAGAAGTCACTGAAAGTCTGCCGGGCAAAGTCGCTCGAGTCCTCGCGCAGGCAACCGAGGCCGACCAGCGCAGCGACCAGGGCCTCCCGGTCCTGGCGCTGGCCGGCGGCGATGGCGCTGCCGAGGTTGGCGAGGAAGTCGTCGTCGCAATGGAGCGTCGAGCCGAAGTCCAGCAGCACCAGCTCGTCGCCATCGGCGCGGCGGCGGATGAGGAAGTTGCCGAAGTTGGGGTCGGTCTGCAGGAGGCCCCAGTCGTAGAGCTCGAGGAAGAACAGTTCAAGCATGGCGCGCCCCAGCGCGTTGCGGCGCGCCAGCGACAGCTTTGCCACCGCCGGCGACCCCACCGGGTCGCCGTCGATGTACTCGAGGGCCAGCACCGTCCCGGCGCAGTAGCGGGCGTAACGCACCGGTACGTGGTAGTGGATACCCCGCGCCGCAAAGGCCTCCCGGCGCTCGGCAACCAGCGCGGCCACCCGGTCGCCGATAGCGGCCTCGCGCTCGTAGTCGATCTCGTTGTGCAGCTGCTGGCGCAGGCTGCCCAGCCAGTCATCCAGCTCGCGGCCCGCCTTGATCCAGCGCGCGAGCAGGAGCATGCGCACCACGGCATCGAAGTCGCTGTCGATGACGTCTGCGAGGCCCGGATACTGCACCTTGAGGACGATGGCTTCGCCGGTCTTGCGGATCACCGCGCGGTGCACCTGGGCGAGGGAGGCGGCGGCGATGGCCTCCGGCTCCACCTCGAGCTCGTCGAGGCGCTCACCCAGCGCTTCGCGCAGCGCCGGCTCGATTTCCGGCCAGGGCAGCGGCTCCGTGGCCGCCTCCAGCTCGTGCAGCGCCTCAGTCAGGGCGGGCGGCAGGAAATGCTCGCCGAGCAGGGCGAACATCTGGCCGATCTTCACGTAGGTGCCCTTGAGGCGCCCCAGTTCGGCGACGAAGCGCCGCGCTTCGCGGCGCAGCAGCTCCGAGTCCTGGCCGTCGCCGCCGCGCAGGCGGCTGAGGGCGCTGTCGAGGGCAAAGGCGCCGCCCGCGCGCAGGCCGGCCACGGACACGGCGAGGCCGCGGCCGAAGGCGCCGCGGCGCGTCAGGGAGGGTCGTTTGCTCATCAGCTACCGTCAGGCCTTTCTTAAGCTTCGTCGCAAATTGCCGGGGCGGAGGGTGGAGCTTGCCCCCAATCGCTCCCCGACCCACGCTTTGTGGGGGCAAGCTCCACCCCCCGCACCTACCGTTGAAGCACTGAGCGAAGCACCGGGGTCCTGCGCGACAGGGCTGCCGCGGGCGACTAACGGTAGCGCTTTCAGGCGGCGTCCAGCAACAACCCGGCCAGTCGCTTGCGGTGGTGCCGGGCGTCGCCGTACTGCTGCTGCACCCACTGCGCGCGGCGGATGTAGAGCTGCGCGTCGCACTCATAGGTGAAGCCCATGCCGCCGTGGAACTGCACCGCCCGGTCGCCTGCATGACAGAGCGTTTCCGTGGCCTGGGCCTTGGCCATCCGGCAGGCGATCTCCGCATCCCGGCCCAGGGCCTCGTCGCCGACCAGGGTGGCCCCGTGGTAGACGAAGGAGCGGGTGGCATCCACGGCACAGAGGATGTCCACGGCCGGGTGCTTGAGGGCCTGGTAGGAGCCGATGAGCCTGCCGAACTGCTTGCGGGTCTTCAGGTAATCCACCGTGGTGTCCAGGCAGGCCGCCGCGCTGCCGGCGGCCTCCGCCGCGACGTAGAGGGCACCGAGGAGCGCCACGTCGCGCAGCGCCGGCGCTACCGAGGGCCCGACGATGAGCGCCGCGGGCTCCACGCCGGTGAAGTCCACGGTCGCCGCGCGCCGGGTCTGGTCGATCAGCTCGCTGTCGCGGACCCGCGTGCGATCGAAATGATCGCGGTGGACGAGCGCCAGGGCGGGCGCGCCGTCCACCGTGAGCACGACGAGGTAATGCTGGGCGACGTGGGCGTCGCCCACCAGCCGCTTCGTGCCGACAAGCAGGCCGTCGTCGTCGAGGTGGCAGGCGGGCGCGGCGCCCCAGTCGCCGTCCTCGAGCTGCGCAATGGTGGCCACCGCCCCCGCGGCGATCGCCGCCAGCACCTCGTCGTGCATGCCGGGAGCCGCGCGCCGGAGAAGCTGGCCGGCCAGGGTCGTGTTGAGGAATGGCGTGCCGAGCATGGCCCGCCCCATGGCCTCGAGCACGGGCACCACGCTGCCGGCGCCGAGGGCGGAGCCACCGGCGCTTTCCGGGAGCGCGATGCCGGTCCAGCCGAGTTCCACGAGGGCTGCCCAGGTATCCGGGTCGTAGCCACGGTGTGTCTCCAGCTGTGCCCGTACCACCTCGCGCGGTGCCTTGTCGCGGCAGAACTCCCGGGCAACATCCAGGAGCATGGCCTGTTCTTCGGAAAGGGCGATTTGCGTAGTGCCGACCAGGGACATGGGCGACCTCCTATTTCGGCAGGCCGAGCACATGCTCGGCAATGATGTTGGCCTGCACCTGGCTGGTGCCGCCGCCGATGGTGGCGGAGAAGCTGTTCAGGTAGGCGCGCTGCCAGAAACCGCCGGCCACTGCCTCGTCATCACCGACGTAGCGGGCGCCATCGGCACCCTGGGCGGCGATGGCAAACTGGCGCATGCGCCGGGTGTACTCGGTCCAGCGCAGCTTGTGCGACAGGGGCAGGGAAAACGGGTAGTCGGTGGTCAACGGCGCGATGGCAGCGCGCTTGTCGCCGAGGGCAATGGCTTTTTCCTCCATCGCCAGGCGAACGAGCTGATCGCGCAGCAGCGGATCCTCGAGCACCGGCGCGCCGTCGCGGCGCACGTCCGCGAGCCCCGCGACGAGGTCGTCGAGCACGATCCGCACGAAGGCGAGACCGCCTGCGGCGCCGGCTTCGGCGCCGCGCTCGTACTGCAGGGTCTTCATGGCGATTTTCCAGCCGTCACCCTCCTCGCCCATCAGGCAGTCGGCGGGGATGCGCGCGTCGGTGAAGAAGGTCTCGGTGAAGCCGTACTCGCCGGTGAGCTTGCGGATCGGCCGCGCCTCGACACCGGGGACGGTCATGGGTGCAAGGAAGAAGGACAGGCCGTCGTACTTGCGCTCGGCTTCCGGGTTGGTGCGCGCCAGCAGGATCATGTACTTCGCGTAGTTGCCCATGGTGGTCCAGATCTTGGTGCCGTTGACCACGTAGCTGTCGCTGTCGCGCACGGCGCGGGTCTGCGCGTTGCCGAGATCCGAGCCGTGGTCCGGCTCCGAGAAGCCCTGGCACCAGATATCCTCGCCGGTGAGGATGCCCTTCAGGTACTTCGCCTTTTCCGCCTCCGTGCCGATCTCGTTGATCAGCGGGCCGGCCCAGCCGAGGCCGATGACGTTGAAGCAGATCGGCACCCCCGCGCGGCGCATTTCCTGGTCGGCGACGGACTGAAAGGCCGGGTCCATGCCGCCACCGCCATACTCCTTCGGCCAGGCAAGACCGAGGTAGCCGGCAGACCAGACGGTGTACTGCCACTCGCGCAGGAAGTCGAGTTGCTCGTCGCTGCCCACCTCCATGAAGGACTGGGGCAGCAGGAAGCCCGGGTCGGCGGGCCTGTTGTCCTTGAGCCAGGCCGAGACCTCGGCGCGGAAGGCGTCAAGTTCGTTCTGCGGGGCGGTCATGATGGTACCTCCGTTGGGCGGGGCTCAGCGGCCCTCGGGGAAGGGATTGAAGCCCGGGGCCCGTCCGTCGGCGCGCTGGAAGGCCGGGCGCGCCAGCAGCCGGTCCAGGTAGGCGGCGGTCTGCGGCTGGTAGCGGTCGTCGAGGCGCAGCACCCGCCCCAGGTAGAGCGCGTAGCCGATGGCCACATCGGCGATGGTAAAGCGGCCGGCGACCAGGTAGTCACGCGTCTCGAGGAAGGCATCCAGGCGACGCAGGCGCGCCAGGAACCACTTCGCATAGTCTTCGGCCACGGCGAGCTTCTCAGGAGCCGGCTCAAAGGCCGTGTAGCGCAGGTAGATCGTCTGCGGGAAGGTCAGTGTGGCGTCCGCCTGGTGCAGCCAGTTCAGGTAGTCGCCATATTCCGGGTGCGCGGGCTCGAGCCCCAGCCCCTGGTTCGGGTAGCGGTCGACGAGGTACTGGCAGATGGCGACGGACTCGGTCATGGAGCTGTCGCCGTCGGTGAAGTAAGGCACCGTACCCAGCGCATTCAGCTTGAGGAAATCCTTGTCGAGAAGCCGCGGCGGGAATTGCAGCACCTCGAGCTCGTAGGGAAGGCCCAGCTCCTCGAGGGTCCAGAGGGGGCGCAGGGAGCGGGCGCCGCCGCAGTGCCAGAGTTTCATCGTCATTCTCCTCTTCCGCCCCGGTCACAGCCCGTACTGGCGCGCCGCGAGGTCGCGCATGATCTCTTCCGAGCCGCCGCCGATGGCGTTGACCCGGACCTCGCGGTAGATCCGCTCGACGCGGTTGCCGCGAAGGTAGCCGATACCGCCGAGGACCTGCATGGCCTCGCGGGCACAGAACTCCAGGGTCTCGCTGGCCTGGACCTTGAGCAGGGCGATATCGCCGGGGTTGGCGCGGCCCGCCTCGATCGCCTCGTAGCAGGCGCGGAGGTAGGCCTGGGTCGCGTTCAACCGCTGCTTCATCTGGGCGATCTTGTGGCGGATCACCTGGTGGTCGGCGAGGCGCGTGCCGAAGGTACGCCGTTCCCGCGCCCACTGCACGGCCTCCTCGAGGCAGACGCGGCCGAGCGCCTCCATGGCCGCTGCCATGCCCATGCGCTCACCGTTGAAGTTGGTCATGATCACCCGGAAGCCCTGGTTTTCCTCACCGATGAGATTGTCCGCAGGCACACGCACGTTATCGAAGTACAGCGTGGCCGTGTCCGAGGCCCACCAGCCCATCTTCCGGTCCAGCGGCGTGCGGGAAAAGCCAGCGGCATCGGTGGGGATGAGCAGCATGGAGACACCGCCCGGGCCTTCGCCGCCCGTGCGCACGGCGGTGGACACCCAGTCCGCGCGCAGCCCACCGGTAATGTAGGTCTTGGAGCCGTTGACCACGTAATGGTCACCGTCACGCACGGCCGTCGTGGCGAGTGCCGCCACGTCGGAGCCGCCGCCGGGCTCGGTGATGCCGAGGCAGATGTGCTTCTCGCCGGCGAGCACCGGCGGCGCCACGGCCTGCTTCATCGCCTCGCTGCCCCAGTTGAGCACCGGCGGCAGGCCGATGCCGTGGACCATGAGGCTCGCGTTGACACCGCCGACGGCGAAGCGGGCCAGCTCCTCGGCGGCAATCCAGTGGTACCAGCTGTCGATGCCCTCGCTGGTGCCGCCGTACGCCTCGGGGTAACCGAGGCCGAGGAGGCCCACCGCCGCCGCCTTCGGCCAGAGCTCCGCCGGGATTCGACCGGCCTCATCCCAGTCGTCGGCGAAGGGCGCGATCTCCGTATCGACGAAGCGCCGCAGCTGCGTGCGCCAGGCCTCGTGGGCTTCCGTGAGGTTGGGATTGGGCAAGCGGGCGCTGTCGAAGTCCAGGGCCATGGGCACGCCTCCGGGCGCTTTGTTTGAGAATCGGCGTTGAGTGATGCTTGAGATATTTGAGTATAACTTTAGCCCCTGCCCGGCGAAAGCCCGCACCCTGCCGGCACGCGCCCTGCTGGCACGCGCAAAACGCGGGGCAGGTCACCCGCAGCAAGCCCCGGGGCGCCGCCAGCCCCCCCGCCTGTCACAGAAGCTTCACCGAAGCGTCATCAAGACGCCCCGTTTCCGGCGTAAGCTCCCGCCGATTTCACCAACCAGCCATGCGGAGCCCGCGATGAAACAACACACAGCCCTCTACCTTGCTCTCGCCGCCCTGTCGGCCGGCGCAACGAGCGCCCTGGCCCAGGGTGATGGTGTGCCCGCGGCGGGCCGGATCGAAGAGGTGACCGTCTACGCCCAGCGCCGGGAGCAGACCGTCGCCGATGTGCCCATGAGCATCACCGCCTACAGCGGCGATCTCCTCGAGCGCGCCAACATCGTCGAGCTCGACGCGGTCTCGGACATCACGCCCGGCCTGGTCATCCAGGAGCAGAGCCCGAACAACCCGGGCTTCGTCATCCGCGGCATTACCTCGGACAGCGGTTCCGCCCAGGCCGCGCCGCGCGTCTCCGTTTACTACAACGGCGTCGACGTATCGCGCTCTCGCGGCTCCTATTTCGAGCTCTTCGACATCGAGCGCATCGAGGTGGTGAAGGGCCCGCAGGCCACGCTCTTCGGTACCGCCGCCTCCGTGGGGGCCGTGAGCGTCTACACGGCCCGGCCGCAGGAGGAACTCGCCGGCGCCCTGACCCTGAACGCCGGCAACTACAATGCCCGCCTCGCCCGCGGTTACGTCACCGGCGGCAGCGACCTCGTGCAGGCGCGCCTCGCCTTCCAGTACCGGGAGCGCGACGGTTTCATCGACAATATCGCCGGCGGCCCCGCCTCGCAGAACCCCGGCGGTTTCCGCCAGGACGACATGCAGGGCATCGAGCGCACGGCCCTGCGCCCGTCGCTGCGCCTGACACCGACGGACGAACTGACCATCGACTTCGTCTACACCTGGGAGGAGAACGACGACACCGGCACCTCCTTCAAGAACGGCCTCTACGCCCCCACCGGCGGCGACAGCAGCCCCTTCTCCTTCGTCGAGATGGCCGGCAGCCCGGTATCCGAGGCGGCCCTGGGCAAGGCGGACCTCGGCATCGAGCGCGAAGTGGAGGACTACAACCTGCGCATCGAGTGGCAGCCGACGGACCGGCTCACGCTGACCTCCATCTCCGCCTGGCGCGAGTTCGAGTCCCTCGAGGTCTTCGACGCCGACGGCACCCAGGCCTGGTTCCTCGAGTTCGGCGAGGACGCCGAGGGCGAGCAGTTCAACCAGGAGCTGCGCGCCGTCTACAGCGGCGACCGCTTCACGACGATCCTCGGCGCCAACTATTTCGAGGAGGAAGGCAGCCAGCGGGTGCCCTTCAGCACCGAGGAATCGATTTTCCTGAACTGCGCCGGCGCACTCAGCGGCCTCGTCGATGCCCCCTGCATTGAGCCAGACGGCCGCGTTAACCTCCTGACACCGGTACTGTCCGGCGGGCTCGTCGAGGCCCTGCCCTACGAGTCGGAGTTTGCCAACTACGGCGAGAACGAGATCCTCTCGGCCTTCGCCGACGTTACCTGGGCCGTGAACGATGCCCTCGAGCTCACCGTCGGCCTGCGTTATATCGACGAGACCCGCGAGAGCGGCTTCAGCGCGATCGCCCCGAACTCGACGATCCTGGGTTTCCTCGGCCTCAACCAGCCGCTGCTGCCGGTGGTCAACACGGACGGCGTCATCGTCAGCGCCGACGGCAGCTTCGACGACTGGCTGCCGCGCTTCAACGCCCTCTGGCGCATGGACGACAACACCAACCTCTACGCCACGGTCTCGAAGGGCCGCCGCTCGGACGTGATCGACGTGGTCGCCGCCACGGGAGCCACCGGCAACCCGGTCGCCGACGTCACGGAGGTCCCCGCCGAGATCGTCTGGAACTACGAGCTCGGTGCGAAGGGCTCCAGCGACGACCGCCGCGTGTCCTGGAACGTCTCCGTGTTCTACCAGGACTACTCGGATTTCCAGGTCACGCTGCAGGATGACGCCGGCAATTTCTTCACGGCGAACGCCGGCTCGGCGACGAACCTCGGCGTGGAGGCGGACGTGCGCGCCCTCCTCGGCGCCAGCGTCGAGCTGTTCGCGAACGCGGCCTGGATAGACGCGGAGATCGACGACGACGCCAGCAACGGCACGCTCGCCGGCAACCGCTTCCGCCTGCAGCCGGAGTGGACGGCCAGTACGGGCCTGTTCCTGGACCACCCGCTCGCCGGCGACATGAGGCTCACGGGCTCGCTGGTCTACAGCTGGCGGTCGGAGGTGTTCTTCGAGCCGGAAAACGCGCCGATCGCCGGCCTGCCCATCGAGGAGGACGCCTACGGCCTCCTCAACGCCCGCCTGGGCATCGCCAACCCGGGCCGGGGCTGGGAGCTCAGCGTCTTCGCCAGCAATCTCCTCGACGAGGAGTACCTGGTCGACGCCGGCAACACCGGCGGCTCCTTCGGCAACCCCACCTTCGTCGCCGGCCCGCCCCTCTTCTGGGGCGTCCAGCTGGATTACGACTTCGGGGCTTATTGAAGCTGCACTTTGCGGGCCACCCGACCCCGTTTCAACTTCTCCAGTTGGGGCAGTGCAGGCGCTTGGGACCGGGGGTGCCTCTAGCTTCGGCGCTGCCCCGCTATAAACTCTCACGGGACCGCAAAAGCGCCATCCATGGCAGCTCGGCAGCGGCCATCCATGGCCGCTGACGTCCCGTGAGAGTTTATAGCGGGCCAGCGCCTGACCGTGGTGCCAGCGAACTGGCGCTAGCGGTAACTGCCGGTGGGCATGAGCATGCTCCAGCAAATGTGATGTACCTTCTCGCAGAACGTCGCGAAGACCGCAGCCCTGAAGCTGCTCAGGCGCAAGGTCCGGACGTGGTGGTATACCCCCCGGGAACGTCGGAGGCCATGGATGGCCTCCGTCGAGCTGCCATGGACGGCGCTTTTGCGGTTCCCGGGGGGTATACCATCACGGCCGGGCCGACCTACTGGCACCCCCAGCGGCCGCTAGGACACGATTCCGCGAACCTGCCAACCCCACGGGCTATCGTGGCTAGGGGAATCACCCGGCTCTAACCGTGGGTAAAGCGCTCCGTGTGCGTCCCTGCAATCGAATACTCAGGCGTCTGCACCGAGTCGACGAACGTCCAGTCGGCGCGTAGCTCGTCCGGGGTGGCGGTGACCAGGAGATAGCCGCGCTGGTGGAGGTTGCAGTAGTTGAGCTCGTCGATGAGCAGGGGCAGGGCCCGGGCCATCTGCTGCGCCGTGGGGGCATCCATCCGGAAATAGCTTTCCATGCCCGGCGAGGAGACACTCGGGGTGGCGAGCTCGATGCCCACCTCGCTGCCGCTGCGGTCGCGCAGCGTGGCGAACCAGGCGTTGTGCGTATCGCCGGCGAGGGAGACGATGCGCTTGCCCGCGGCCTGTGCCGCGGCGTAGAGCAGTTCGCGCTCCACCGGGTAGCCATCCCAGGCATCGAGGTTGTAGGGCGTGACGTCGGCGAGGCGCGCAAGCTCGGCGTCCGTGAGCGACTGTCCGGCCTCGGCGGCGGCCTTCAGGCGCGCGAGTTCCTCGAGGATCGGCGGGATGTCGGCGTAGGACGGGGCGGAGAGCATTTCCGCGGGCATCAGCATGCGCGCCATGAGAATCTGCTGGCCCAGGAGCTGCCAGGGCGCGCTGGACTGCGCCAGCCGGCCGGCGAGCCACTCGCGCTGGGCGTCGCCGAGGAGACGGCGGGCAGGGTTGCCGAGGTCGGCGAGGAAGCGGTCGCGGTCGAGCCGGCCCGTGGCCTCGTCGATGTAATCCTCGTACTCGAGCTGCTCGTCCCGGCCGATGAGGCGCGTGTCGAGCATGTGCAGGGCCAGCAGGCCGCCGAAATCGAAACTGCGGTAGATGCGCAGGGACCCCTCGCCCGCCGGCGGACGGATGGGCATCCACTCGTAGTAGGCCTGCAGCGCCGCCAGCAGGCGCGGCTCCCAGTCACCCTCGCCGGGGCCGTGGTTCTGGGCACCCCCGCGCCAGGCGTCGTTGGCGAACTCGTGGTCGTCCCAGACACTGATGCAGGGCGCGGCGGCATGCATCGCCTGCAGATCCGCATCACCGCGGTAGAGGGCGTAGCGGCGGCGGTAGTCGGTGAGCGTGTACAGCTCGCCGTCGTTGTCCGCCGGCAGCGCCCGGCCCAGTTCCTCGCTGCGCTCCGTGGCGTAGCCGCCGGCGCCGTACTCGTAGAAATAGTCGCCGAGGTGGAGGAAGGCATCGAGGTCGTCCCGGCGGGCCGCCTCGCGGTAGGGATAGAAATAGCCCGCCGGGTAGTTCGAGCAGGAGAATACAGCGAGGCGAACCTGCCGGGCACCCGGGGCGGGCAGCGTGCGTGCGCGGCCCGTGGTGCTCTCGGCGCCGTCGGCCCGGAAGCGGTAGTAATAGGTCTGCCCCGGCTGGAGGTCGCGCACGTCGACCTTCACGGTGTAGTCGCGGGCCGGCCCCGTTTCGGCCACACCGTCACGCAGCACCTCGCGGAAGGCCGCGTCCGCCGCCAGCTCCCAGGCCACGCTCACCGGGCCCGCGCCGGCCACCGGGTTGGCGCGGGTCCAGAGCATGAATCCGTCGGCGAGGGGGTCGCCGCTGGCGACGCCGTGATCGAAGCGGGCCGCGGAGAGCGCCGGCTGGCGCCCGCCCAGCGCGCAGCCGGTGACGGCGGTGGAGAGGACGACGCCGGACGAGAGGCGCAGAAAGTGGCGGCGGGACAGCATGGGCATTCTCCGGCTAGTGGCACCGCAAGGCTAGCGGGCCTTTGTTACGGCGCCATGACATCAGCGACGGTAGTCCAGCGGCGGCGCGCGGTCGCCGAGCAGCGGCACATACTCGAAGTCGGCGCCGCGGCGTTCCTCGAACTCCTCCTTTGCGGCTGCGAGCACCGCCGGGGACCGGATCAGCTCGGCGCCGGTGAGCGCGAGGGTCTTGGCCGCGACCAGCATGCCCTTGGTCCCGATGCTGGTGCCGCCGGCGGCGATCGCCTGCCAGGAGTGAGGCGCGGTGCCGGGCACCCAGGTCGCGGCGCGCATTTCCGTGGTCGGGGCCATCCAGCTGACGTCACCCACATCCGTGGAGCCCATGCTCTGGGTGAAGCCGAGGGGCTTGATGCGCCCCTGCTGGCCGACTACCGACGCATCGCGGTCGAGGGACCCGGCCAGGGTATCGGCGAAGGCCTGCTCGTCGGCGTTCCAGCTGACCCCGCCCACGCGCAGCAGGTTGCCGTGCATGATCTCGGCGAGGGTCTCGTTGGGCAGCTTGTTGTAGTTGCCATGGATGACCTCGAAGTCGAGCTCGGTCCCCGTGCCCTGCGCAGCGGCCTCGGCAGCGGCCACGACCCGGTCCCAGATACCGGCGAGGACATCCCGCTGCGGGTGGCGGACGTAATAAAACACCTCGGCGAAATCCGGCACCACGTTGGGCGCGGAGCCACCGCTGGTGATCACATAGTGGATGCGCGTTTCCTGCGGCACGTGCTCACGCAGCAGGTTGACCATGAAGTTCATGGCCTCGACGCCGTCCAGAGCGGAGCGGCCGCGCTCCGGCGCGACGGCGGCGTGGGAGGAGGTCCCGCGGAAGCGGAACTTCGCCGACTTGTTGGCCAGCGTGGTGGCGGCATCGGCGGCGTTGCGGTCGGAGGGGTGCCAGCCGAGGACCGCATCGACGTCGTCGAAGAGGCCCGCGCGGACCATGTAGACCTTGCCCGAGCCACCCTCTTCCGCCGGCGTCCCGTAGAGGCGCACGGTACCCTGCTGCCCCGTGTCCTCCAGCCAGTGGCGCAGGGCCACCGCGGCGGCGGTGGAGCCGGCGCCGAAGAGGTGGTGGCCGCAGGCGTGGCCGGCGGCTTTCTCCGGCAGCGGGTCGCGCACCGGCTGATCGGACTGGCTGATGCCCGGGAGCGCGTCGAACTCGGCGAGGAACGCGATCACCGGCTCGCCGCTGCCGTAGCTGGCGACGAAGGCGGTAGGGATATCGGCGACCCCCTTCTCGATGCTGAAGCCCTCCCCGGCGAGCGCCTCCCGGAGCAGCCTGGAGCTCTCGGTCTCCTGGTAGCCCACCTCGGCCTCCTCCCAGATCTGCCGGGCGAGGCTGCCGAACCGCTCGCCCTGGGTGTCGAGGTAAGCGAGGATGCTGTCGCGGTCGTCGGCAAGCGCCGGGGTGGCGAGGCCGAAACAGCAAAGAGCGAGGATCGCGAGGCGTCGCATGGCGGGCTCCTGTCGGTGAACGGGTCGCTCACGATAGCACCTGCGACTGTGAATGCCACCCACCTCACCTGCGACGGGACAGGTTGCTCACAGGATTCACGGGGAGAGGGCGGAAGACTTCTTTCTCTCTTTCTCTCTTTCTCTCTTTCTCTCTTTCTCTCTTTCTCTCTTTCTCTCTTTCGGTCGCCCGCTGCCGGTCACTTATCGCAGTTTCCCGGGACGGATGCGGGGAAAATGCCCCCAGTCGCTCCCCGATACTTGCTTTGTGGGGGCATTTTCCCCGCACCCGCCCCTGCCGTGGGTGGAGCGTCGGCCGCCCTGGAAACAGGCGAGGCGCGAGGGGTGAGGGCGGGCGTCTTCTCTCACCAAGCGTGTATCGGGGAGCGACTGAGAGAAGACGCCCGCCATCGCCCCGGGACCTGCAGGACAGAAGCGCGGTCTCCCCGTCAATCCGACGCCGGCCTCAAACTGGCAGCCCCTAAAGCAACCCATAATAAAAAGGGGAGCGGGCGGAACCCGCTCCCCGCACGGTCGACGCCAGGGGAAACGCCGGCCGTGGTGCTGCTTACTCTGCGGTGGCAACCATCGGCCGGGGGACCTTCCGGGTGGCCGCATTCACCGCCTGCTCGACGCAGGCGCTGTTGCGCGTCGCCAGGGCCAGGCTGCCGGCCCGGCGCAGATCCGTCGCGCCGCAAACTTCGCGGGCGGCGCGCTCGATGCGGTACGCCAGGGTGGCCTGCCCGGCGGGGCTCCCCAGGTCGAGGTCGCCGTAAGCGACCGTCGTCTCCCGGGCCGCCGGGGCCGTCGTCTTCACGGTTTCGCCCTCGAAGGCCCCCGCGCCGGCGCTCACCGACAGCACGAGGATCCCGATGCTCGCCCCGATACCTGCCATCATGCTCTTTCTGCTGCTGTTCATGGTGTCTCTCTCCACATTCGCTGTCCTTCGCTGTCTGCCTGCTGTTTCCGGTCAAGCGCCATCGCTCGCCGACAGTCACAGGCTAGGGCAGCGCCGCCCCTGTCGACAGGCGCTTTCGCCGGATAGCAGCTAGCGCGCGGTCAAATGCCGGAATCCGGCGACGAACGGTTGCCGTATCATGGCGCGGAGGGATGCAAAGCGCTGCGGCGAGCCGTTTCGCTTGGCACGACAAGCACACGAACGTATATTGGCGCGGTTATGAAATACCTCGGCTCCCCCGGCTTTGATCACGGCCAGGCTCCCCGCATTGGCGTGTTGATCACCAACCTCGGCACGCCGGAGGCGCCGACGCGCCAGGCCCTGCGCCCCTACCTGAAGCAATTCCTCTCGGACCCGCGGGTCGTCGAGGTGCCGCGGCTGCTCTGGTGGTTCATCCTCAACGTCATCATCCTCAACGTGCGCCCCGCCCGCTCCGCCGAGGCCTACGAAACGGTGTGGACAGACGAGGGGTCGCCGCTGCTGCTGCACACCCGGGACCAGGCCGAGGGCCTGCGGGCCGTGCTCAGGGAGCGTTACGGCGAGCGCGTCCTGGTCGATTTCGCCATGCGCTACGGGCAGCCCTCGGTGGCGGAGAAAATCCAGGGGCTGATCGAGGCCGGCGCGCGAAAGCTGCTGGTCCTGCCGCTCTACCCGCAGTACAGCGGCCCCACCACCGGCTCGACCTTCGACGCGGTGGCGGAGGATTTCCGCGCCCGGCGCTGGCTCCCGGACCTGCGCTTCGTCTCCTGCTACCACGACCATCCGGGCTATATCGCGGCCCTCGCGGACAGCGTGCGCGCCTTCCGCGCCGAGCACGGCAGCGCGCAGAAGCTTGTTTTCTCCTATCACGGAGAGCCGCTGCGCTACCTCGAGGAGGGAGACCCCTACCACTGCCAGTGCCACAAGACCACGCGGCTGGTGGCAGAGGCCCTGGGCCTTGCGGAAGACGAGTACCTGACCAGCTTCCAGTCCCGCTTCGGCCGCGAGGAGTGGCTGCAGCCCTACACCGACGAGACCCTGAAGGGGCTGCCGGCGCAGGGCGTGAAGTCCGTGCAGGTGATCTGCCCGGGCTTCTCGGCGGATTGCCTCGAGACTATCGAGGAGATCGGCGAGGAGAACCGGGAGTATTTCCTCGAGGCAGGCGGCGAAACCTACCAGTACATCCCCTGCCTCAACGCCAGCGAAGCGCACGTGGCGTTCCTGGCCGACCTCGCCGGCGAGCAGCTCGGCGGCTGGCTCGAGGAGCGTACCGACCCCGCCGTCGCCGCTGAGCGGGCGGCGGCCCTCGGCTACTCCGGGGCCGCGTGAAGGCCGCTCAAAGCCATCGCCGCACCCGCCGGCAGTAGGCCCGGTATTCCTCGCCGAACAGCGCCTCCAGCTGCCGCTCCTCGGCGCGGATGAAACGCCGGTCGATGACCAGGAGGAAAGCTGCCGGCACCAGCAGCGCCAGCGAGGCACCCACCGTGACGGCGACCCCCAGCAGCACCAGGGCCATGGCGAGGTACATGGGATTGCGGCTGTAGCGGTACAGGCCATGGGTGACGAGGGCCCGGGTGTCCTTGAAGGGCACCATGCCCGTGCCGGCCCGGGTAAACAGCCCACCGGCCACCACCAGCAGGGCGAGCCCGGCGACGAGCAGCGCACTGCCCGCGAACTGCGCCGCCGCGCCGGCAAAGCGCGGCCCCGGCAGGAACTCGTCCAGGACGAAGATCACCACGACACCGATGACCAGCCACACGGGCGGGTAGATGATGCGCTGCTCGCTCACGGATGGGACTCCAGGATCGCGACATGGTGCGCGCCGGCCGGTTCAAAGCCTCCGATCAGCCAGGCCAGGGCGATGCCCGCGAGGAACACGGCGGTGAGCTTCAGCCGGTCATGGCTGTGGAAATGCACTTCCGGGAGGAGGTCCGACAGGGCAATGCAGACGAAGGCGCCGGCCGCGAAGGCGAGGGCCGCGGCCAGTACCGGCGCTGCGTCACCGCTCAGGCTGTCCAGGCCGAGGTAGAAAAGAACCGCGGCGAGCGGGCAGAGCACCGCGAAGGCCAGGTTGACGCGGCCGGTCGCCCCGCGGCGCCAGCCGCCGGCCTGCATGAGCGCGGTGATGGACATGGCGTCCAGCGGCTTGTGCAGGAGCACCGCCAGGAACACCCCCGCACCGAGGAAACCGCCCGCGTGCCCGCCCCCGCCGACTGCCGCGCCGAGGGCGATGCCATCGATGACCGTGTGTACGGAGAGGCCGAGGGCGATGCCCAGGCCGCTCAGGCCGTGCGCCTCAGCGGCGCTCCGGGGATCGTGGCCGTGTACCTGCGGGTGACCGTCCCGGTGGTCGTGGTTACAGCCCCGCCCCTGCGCCTCGAACTCGTGCTGGTGAAAGTGGAACATGCGCAGCAGGAGAAACATCGTCACCAGGCCCAGCACCACGAAACCGCTGGCGTGGTCAATGGCGTCGGGCGCGGGGCCGAGGACAATGGCATGGGGCAGCAGGTGGAAGAACGCCACACCGAGCATGAGGCCGGACACCCCGCTCATGGCCAGCTGAGTGCGCGTGTGCGTCATGCGCACGCGGTTGGGTAGCGCGCCACCGGCCACGGAGGCGAGTGCAATGGCGGCGCAGTAGGCCAGCAGCAGGAACAGCGGCTCAGTCACAGGGGTCCAGCAGTACCAGGTTGTCGCGGTGGATAAGCTCCTCGTCGCCACCGTACCCGAGGATCGCCTCGATGTCCCGGGAGCTCCGACCGGCGATGCGCCGCACTTCCGGGGCGTGGTAGTTCACCAGGCCCCGGGCGATCTCACGCCCCGCGCCATCGACGCAGGCCACCACGTCACCGCGACGGAAATCGCCGCGCACGGCGCGCACGCCCACGGGCAGCAGGCTGCGCCCGGCGCCGCGCAGCACCGCCACGGCGCCATCGTCCAGTTCCACCGCGCCGGCGACCTGAACCAGCCCCGCGAGCCATTGCTTGCGCGCGCGCTGCGGCTCCCGGCCGCTGCGCAGCCAGGTTCCCGCGGGGTCACCGGCAGCCACAGCGGCGATGATACCCGCTTTACCGCCCCCGGCGATCACCGTCTCGGTGCCCGAGCGGGCCGCGAGGCGGGCGGCGCGGAGCTTGGTAACCATGCCGCCGCGGCCGAGGGCGCCGCCCTCGCCCACCATCGCGTCCAGGGCGGGGTCCCCGACCTCCGCCTCGCCCACGAGGCTTGCGCCCGGGACACGGCGGGGGTCAGCCTCAAAGAGCCCGGCCTGGTCCGTCAGCAGGAGCAGTGCATCGGCATCGATCAGGTTGCCGACGAGCGCTGCGAGGGAGTCGTTGTCGCCGAAGCGGATTTCGTCCGTGGCCACGGTGTCGTTCTCGTTGACCACCGGCATCACGCCCAGGCGCAGGAGCGTGTTCAGAGTGGCGCGGGCATTCAGGTAGCGGTCGCGGGCGACGACATCGTCGTGGCCGAGGAGCACCTGCGCCGTGGCGATCCCGTGCGCGCCGAAAGCCTGCTCCCAGGCCTGGAGCAGGCTCGACTGCCCCACCGCTGCCGCGGCCTGCAGGTCGTGCAGCGCCGCCGGTCGCGCCGGCCAGCCGAGGCGCACGACACCGGCGGCCACGGCGCCGCTGGACACCAGCACCACCTCGCGACCGTCCGCGCGCAGGGCAGCGAGCTGTGCTGCCAGGCCCCCGATCACGCCCGCGTCGAGGCCGCGGCCGTTCGCGGTCAGCAGGGCCGAACCGACCTTGACGACCCAGCGCCTGGCGCTGGCCAGTTCGGCGCGGCTGTCGGTCATGGGGCGTACTCGACCTCGACGTCGTAATCGCTGTCGTCGTCGCTGTCATCCTCCGGGGCCGCCCGGCGCCGGGCGCGCAGGGCGTCGATGCGCTCCCGTGCCTCCCGCTGCAGTCGCGCCTGCGCCTCGGCCTCCGCCTGGGCGAGGGCCGGGTCCGCGGCCTCGGCCGCGCGGCGTTCCTCGAGGGCGGTCATGAGGTCCTGGCAGAGCCGCTCGGTACCGGCACTACTGGCGGCGGCGATCCGGTAGAGTGGTCCCTCCCAGGACAGTTCCTCGCGCAGCCGCGCCGCCAGGGCATCCATGGCCTCCTCGTCGAGGAGGTCCTCCTTGTTCAGCACCAGCCAGCGCGGCCGCGCCGCCAGGGCTGGACTGAAGGCCTCGATTTCCCGGGCGATGGTACGCACCGCCTCAACCGGATCGCTGCCGTCCGGCGGCGCTGCATCGACGAGATGCAGGAGAATGCGCGTCCGCGTAAGGTGGCGCAGGAAGCGCACGCCGAGCCCCGCACCCTCGGCCGCACCGGCAATGAGGCCCGGGATATCGGCGACCACGAAGCTGCGCAGCGGGTCGACGCGAACGACCCCGAGACTGGGAACGAGCGTCGTGAACGGATAATCCGCCACCCGCGGGCGCGCCGCGGAAACGGCGCGTACGAAGGTGGACTTGCCGGCATTGGGCAGGCCCAGCAGGCCGACGTCCGCGAGCACCTTGAGCTCGAGGCGGAGCTGCCGCTCCTCGCCTTCCGTGCCCGCGGTGGTCTGCCGCGGCGCGCGGTTGACCGAGGACTTGAAGCGGGTGTTGCCCAGGCCGTGAAAGCCGCCGCGGGCGACCAGCAGTTCCTCGCCCGGTGTCGTGAGGTCGCCGAGCACCTCGTCGCTGTCGGCATCCATGACCGTGGTGCCCACGGGGACCGGCAGCACCAGGTCGTCACCGCCGGCGCCGGTACAGTTGCGACCGCGGCCGGGCTCGCCGTTGGCCGCGCGGAAGGCGCGCTGGTAGCGGTAGTCCACCATGGTATTCAGCGCCGGGTCGGCGCGCAGGTACACGCTGCCCCCGTCGCCGCCGTCGCCCCCGTCCGGGCCGCCCTTCGCAACGTACTTCTCCCGCCGGAAGCTCAGGCAGCCATTGCCGCCCTTGCCGGCGCTGACCCGGATAATGGCTTCGTCGACGAATTTCATACTGTCAGTTTATCCCGGCGCCCGTGGCGCTCCCACCGGTACAAAAAGTACGGTGCAGATGGAGAAGGTTATCGCAGAGTTCCGGGGCGCCCGCTCCGGTAATCGACACCCGCCCCGCCCAAGGGCCAAACACAAAAAAAAGCCCCGTCGGCTGACGAGGCTTGCGGGCGCGCTGCGCGCGACGCCTCAGGCCGGGGTGACCCGGACGAACTTGCGGCTCTTCGGCCCGCGGGTGATAAACTCCACCTTGCCGTCCGTGGTGGCAAAGAGCGTGTGATCCTTGCCGATGCGCACGTTTTCGCCGGCATGGAAGCGCGTGCCGCGCTGCCGGACGAGGATGTTGCCCGCCTTGACGGCCTGCCCGCCGAAGAGCTTGACGCCGAGGCGTTTGCTCTCGGAATCGCGCCCGTTGCGGGTACTACCGCCTGCTTTCTTGTGTGCCATAGCCTGCTTCCTCCCGCGTTACGCCGTGATACCGGTGATCTTGACCTCGGTGTACCACTGGCGGTGGCCCATTTCCTTGCGATGATGCTTGCGCCGGTTGAACTTGACGATCCGCACCTTCTTGTGACGACCGTGGCTCACGACCTCGGCGGTTACCTTGCCGCCGTCGACCAGGGGCCGGCCGATCTTCACGCCGTCACCGCCGCCGACCATGAGCACCCGATCGAACTCGATCGTGTCGCCGGTCGCGGCTTCGATTTTCTCCAGCTTGAGGGACTCGCCCTCCGCCACGCGGTGCTGCTTGCCACCGCTTTCGATTACTGCGTACATGTCCGCACTCCGTTACGTTAGCCTTCCCGCTGTCTTCTCAAGAACACCGCGCTGGCGGTGGGCAGGGCGAGGCAGAAACAGGACCTCCGGCCGACCGACTGCTCGGGCCGTCTCGAAGGGGTCGCGATTGTACGGGTTTTGCCGGGGCTGCACAAGCAGCGCAAGGGCCATCTCTCTTGACACCCCACGGTGCCCAACCTAGCATGCGCGGGCACTTCCAGGCCCACCACTTCTATGCACGACATCCGCGCCGTCGTTGACCGCGAGTTCCAGCAGGTCAACGCCCTGATCATCGAGCAGCTCGAGTCCGATGTCGACATGGTGGAGAACATCGGCCACTACATCGTCGAGGCCGGGGGCAAGCGCCTGCGCCCGGTCCTCGCGCTGCTCACGGCGGCAGCCCTGGGCCAGTGCACGCCGCGGCACGTCTGCTTCGCCGCGGTGATCGAGTTCATCCATACCGCCACACTCCTCCACGACGACGTCGTCGACCTGTCGGAGCTGCGCCGGGGACGCCCCACGGCCAACGCCGCCTTCGGCAACGCCTCCAGCGTACTCGTGGGCGACTTTCTCTATACGCGTGCCTTCCAGCTCATGGTAAGCCTCGACGACATGCCGCTGCTGGCACAGATGGCCGATACCACCAATGCCATCGCCGCGGGCGAGGTCCTGCAGCTGGCCCGTGCAGGGGATCCGGAGACGACGGAAGCCCAGTACATGGACGTCATCACCCGCAAGACGGCCGTGCTCTTCGCCGCCGCCTGCCGCGGCGCCGCCCGGCTCCACGGCTGTGACGCCGCCCTGCAGCAGCGCCTCTACGACTTCGGGCTCAACCTCGGTATCGCCTTCCAGATGGTGGACGATCTCCTCGACTACGAGGGCGACGCCGCGACCATGGGCAAGAACGTGGGCGACGATCTGAACGAGGGCAAACCGACGCTGCCCCTCATCCACGTGCTGCGCACGGGCACCGCGGAACAGCGTCGCGCGGTGCACGACGCCATCGCCGGCCGCGACGCCAGTGCCCTCGCCGCGGTGGTCGCCGCAGTGGACGATTGCGGCAGCCTGGCCTATACCCGGGCACAGGCAGAGCTGCATCGTGACCGCGCCCTCGCGGCGCTCGACGGCCTCGAGGACGGCGACGCCCTGGCCGCGCTCGTCACCCTCGCCCACCGCTCGGTCGACCGCAACGCCTGAGTCCTGCAGGCCGGGACCCGTTCCGGGCTCGCCGCGGCAGACCTCCCCCGGCCCCGGGGTGGCCTGCGGGCGGGCGGGCTCCCTATACTGCGGAGACATTCTCCGGAGCCAGACACCGTGGCGCGAGACAACCTGACCCCGGGTGAAGCGGCCAGCAACGCCCTCACCGCCCATGCCGACCGCCTGCGCGATGCCGCGCTCGCGCCCCTCACCGCCGGGCTTTCCCGCGCCGGCCGGCTTGTGCGCGAGGGCGCGGGGCTCAGGCTGGACGCCGGCCGCCAGTTGCTCGACGACGGCGCGCTCGGCGCGCTCCTCGCACTCGCCGCCGAGAAAGACCTGCCCGGCGCCGCGCGCGCCCTGCTGGGCGGTGCCGAAGTCAACAACACGGAGCGCCGCCCGGCGCTGCACAGCCTGCTGCGGGCCAGCCACAGCGACGATGCACGCTTCCAGGCCGTCGCTGAAAGCCGCGAGCGCCTGCGCGACCTCGCCGAGTCGATCCGCGCCGGCGCGCACACCGGCCACACCGGCCGCGCCATCACCGACGTGGTCAATATCGGCATCGGCGGCTCGGACCTCGGCCCGCGGCTGGTCAGCGAAGCCCTCGCCGCCCCGGACACGGCACCGCGCGCCCACTACGCCGCCAACGTGGACCCGGACGATCTCGCCGGCACCCTCGCCGCCCTCGACCCGGCCACGACCCTGTTCGTCATCTGCTCCAAGTCTTTTCGCACGGAAGAGACCCTCGCCAACGCCCTCGCCGCCCGCCGCTGGCTCCAGGGCGGCGGCGTCGCCGACAGCGGCCTCGCCCGTCACTGCCTCGCCGTCACCAGCAACCTCGAGGCCGCCGCCGACTTCGGCATCCCCGGGAGCCAGTGCCTGCCGATGTGGGACTGGGTCGGCGGCCGCTACTCGGTCTGGTCCGCCGTGGGCCTCTCCTGCGCCATCACCCTCGGCTGGGACCACTTCGCCGCGCTCCTCGCCGGTGCGGAGGCCATGGATGCCCACTTCGCCAGCGCGGCCCCGGCGGACAACCTGCCGATGCTTCTCGCCCTGCTGGAGACCTGGAACTGCCAGTTCCTGGGCGCCGGCAACCACGTGGTGCTCCCCTACAGCCATCGCCTGCGCCGGCTGCCGGATTTTCTGCAGCAGCTGACGATGGAGAGCAACGGCAAGGCGGTCACCCGCGACGGCGAGCCCCTCACCACCGATTCCGCCCCGGTGCTCTGGGGCAGCGCGGGCACGATCGGTCAGCACTCGTTCCACCAGCTACTGCACCAGGGCACCCGCCGCTGCCCGGCCGACATCATCCTGCCCCTTGCCCCGGAGGACCCGGCGGACCGCGAGAACCACGCCCGCCTCGTCGCCAACGGGCTGGCCCAGAGCCGTGCCCTGGTGATCGGCCGCAGCGAGGCCGAGGCCCGCGAAGCACTGCTCGCCCGGGGCCAGGACCCGGCAGAGGCCGCGCGCCTCGCCCCCCACCTCGCCATGCCGGGCAACCGCCCGCACAATCTGATCACGTTCCCCCGCCTCACCCCCGAGGCCCTGGGCGCCCTCCTCGCGCTCTATGAGCACCGCACTTACTGCAGCGCGGTCCTCTGGGGCATCAACGCGTTCGACCAGTGGGGCGTCGAACTCGGCAAGGAGATCGGCAAGCAGGTGTTCGCCGTGATGCAGGGAGACGACGACGGCGCTGCTCTGGATGCTGGGACGCGGTCGCTGGTGGAGCTCTGGAAGGCTGCCAACGGGTAGTTCTTTGAGGGTGGTTTGTAGTTTGCGCCGGGGGTGCTTCGTAGCTCGGCGCCGGGGCTTGCAGCTACCTGTCCCGGGACCGCAAAAGCGCCATCCATGGCAGCTCGACGAAGCGGAAGGCCGCCCCGACCATCCATGGCCTTCGACGCCCCGGGACAGGTAGCTGCAACCCCCGTCACCTTAGTGCGGTAGTGATCTCACCCTCGCAGTATTGATGACACGTCGGCACGCAACAGCGGCGGGCAGAACGCCTCCGGAGCACGGTTCCAATACCTGGATGTGTGCTCCAACTGCATGGAAGGCCCCGGCCAGCCATGGCCGGTGACAGTCCCGGTGGCGATTCCCCCACCACGCGCGCCTACTATTTGCTGCTCGAGGAGCGCGGCCCCGATCTTTAAGGCAGCGAAGGGGTGGTAAGTGCTCTGCGGTGGAGTGGGCACCAGATCCAGGCGACGGGGGTTGCTACACCCTGTACCGGGGCGTCAGCGGACATGGATGTCCGCTGTCGAGCTGCCATGGATGGCGCTTTTGCGGTCCCGGGACAGGGTGTAGCAAGCCCCGGTGCCGGACTACGAAGCGCCCCCAGCGCCAACTACGAAGGTCCACCATCCAGAAACGCCAGCAGCTCCTCGGTCTTCTCACGCATGAGCGCGGCATCCCCACGGCTCTCCACGTTCAGCCGTACAACAGGCTCCGTGTTCGAGCGGCGGAGGTTGAAGCGCCAGTCGGGGTAGGCGACGGAGAGGCCGTCGACGTGGGAGACGGCGGTGGCGCCGGGGGCGTAGCGGGCCTCCGTGGCGGCGAGGGCGGCGGCGGGGTCGTCGATGGTGCGGTTGAGCTCGCCGCTGCAGGGGAAGCGGGCCATGCGTTCCTCCACCAGCTCGGCGAGCGGCTGGCCGCGGGAGCTGACCAGGCCGGCGACCAGGAGCCAGGGGATCATGCCGCTGTCGCAGAAGGCGAAATCGCGGAAATAGTGGTGGGCGCTCATTTCGCCGCCGTAGAGGGCGTCCTCGGCGCGCATGCGCTCCTTGATGAAGGCGTGGCCCGTCTTGCTCTCGACGGCGCGGCCGCCGCCGGCGGCGATGATGTCCCGGGTGTTCCAGGTCAGGCGCGGGTCGTGGACGATGGCACTGCCCGGCGCCTGGCGGAGGAAGGCCTCGGCGAGCAGGCCGACCACGTAGTAGCCCTCGATGAAGCGGCCCGTGTGGTCGAAGAGAAAGCAGCGGTCGAAGTCGCCGTCCCAGGCGATGCCGAGGTCGGCGCCATGGGCGCGTACCGCGTCGATGGTCGCGCTGCGGTTCTCCGGCAGCAGCGGGTTGGGCACGCCGTTGGGGAAGTGGCCGTCCGGGGCGTGGTGCAGGCGCACGAACTCGAAGGGCAGGTGCGGCTCGAGGAGGTCGACGATGCGGCCCGCGCCGCCGTTGCCGGGGTCCGTCACGATCTTCAGCGGGGCCAGGGACGGCAGGTCAATGTAGCCGAGGAGGTGCTCGACATAGGCCGCATCGAGATCCAGCGCTTCGAGGCTGCCGCGACGGCCCGCGGCGGGGAAAGCACCGGCGGCCGCCAGGTCGCGGATGTCGAAGAGTCCCGTGTCGCCGGAGAGCGGCCGCGCACCCTCGCGCACGAACTTCATGCCGTTGTAGTCCATGGGGTTGTGGCTGGCGGTGACGACAATCCCGCCGTCAAAGCCGCCACGGGCATCCCCGTGGAAAGTCGCGAAGTAAATCTCCTCGGTGCCGGCGAGGCCGAGGTCGAAGACATCGACGCCCTGGCTGCGCAGGCCTTCGATGAGCGCGCCCTTCAGGGCCTCGCTGGTGAGGCGCACGTCGTGGCCGACCACGACCCGTCGCGGCGACAGCACCGTGGCATAGGCGCGGCCGATGCGTTCGGCGATGGCTTCGTTGAGCTGGTCCGGTACCCGGCCGCGGACGTCATAGGCCTTGAAGCAGGCAGAGAGGTCCATCGCCGTCAGGGCTGGGAATAGATATTGTGATAGACGTAATCCGTCGCCTCCACGAAGCCGGGGACGCTGCCGCAGTCGAAGCGCCGGCCCTTGAACTTGTAGGCCATCACGCAGCCGCGCTCGGCCTGGGTCTGCAGCGCATCGGTGAGCTGTACCTCGCCGTTGGCGCCCGGCTCGGTCTCGCGGAGGATGTCGAAGATGTCCGGCGTGAGGATGTAGCGGCCGATGATAGCGAGGTTCGACGGCGCGTCCTCGGGCTTCGGTTTCTCGACCATGCGGTCGACGCGGTAGATCCCGTCCTTCAGCGCCTCGCCGGCGATCACACCGTACTTGTGCACCTCGTCCTCGGGCACCTCCATGATGGCAACGATGGAGCAGCGGAACTGGCTGTAGAGTTCCACCATCTGCGCGAGCACGCCCGGGCCGTCGTTGAGACAGAGGTCGTCGGAGAGGACGACGCCGAAGGGCACGTTGCCGACCAGGGTCTCACCGGTGAGGATGGCGTGACCCAGCCCCTTCATCTCCCGCTGGCGGACCATGGTGAACACCCCCTTGTCCAGCACGTTGCGGATGCTGTCCAGGTAGGCCTCCTTGCCGCTGCCCGCGATCTGGTGCTCGAGTTCGTAGCTGATGTCGAAATGGTCGGCGATGGCGCGCTTGCCGCGGCCGGTGACCAGGGCACAGGTGGTCATGCCCGCCTCGATCGCCTCCTCGACGCCGTACTGCACCAGCGGCTTGTTCACGATCGGGAGCATCTCCTTCGGCATGCTCTTGGTTGCCGGGAGGAAGCGGGTTCCGTAGCCCGCCACGGGAAACATGCACTTCTCGATCATCGCCCTGCTCTCCATCAGTCTCTTGCTGTCTGTGTCGTGCTGTCTGTGTCGTGCTGTGCCTGTCGCGGTATGGGTAGCTTGCTGTGATCGCCCTGGCGGCAAGGCCGCGCCACCGGCGCGCGGGACGCGACCCGCCGGCTGAACGTCAGCCCGCGGCGCCGCCGCGGCCGTAGGCGTCCTGGAAGCGGACGATGTCGTCCTCGCCGAGATAGCTGCCGGACTGCACCTCGATCAGCTCCAGGGGTATCTTACCGGGGTTGGCCAACCGGTGCTTGTGACCCAGCGGGATGTAGGTGGACTCGTCCTCGCCAAGCATGAAGGTACGGTCTTCGCAGGTGACCTCCGCGGTGCCGTGGACGACAACCCAGTGCTCGGCGCGGTGGTGGTGCATCTGCAGCGACAGCGTTTCCCCGGGGTTGACCACGATACGCTTGACCTGGAACCGCTCGGCAACGATCAGTGACTCGTAGCTGCCCCAGGGCCGGTAGACCCGCTGGTGCAGCGCCGCCTCGCTGCGGCCTGCCTGGCGCAGGCGCTCGACGATGCGCTTCACGTCCTGCACCTGGTTCCGGCCGGCGACCAGCACGGCGTCGGCAGTCTCCACCACCACGAGGTTTTCCACCCCGGCTGCAGCCAGCAGGCGGGACTCGGCGCGCAGGTAGCTGTCGCGGCTGTCCTCGACGATCACGTCGCCGTGCACCACGTTGCCGTCGCCGTCGTGCTCGGACACGTCCCAAAGCGTCGACCAGGCACCCACATCGCTCCAGCCGCAGGCCAGGGGAACCACCGCGCCGCGGTCCGTGCCCTCCATGACTGCGTAGTCGATGGAGTCACTCGGGCACGCCGCGAGGGCCTCCGGGTCCGGGCGCAGGAAATCCAGGTCACCGCTGACACCGGCCATGGCCTCCCGGCAGGCCGCCGTCATGGCCGGCGCCTGCCGCTCGAGCTCGCCCAGGTAGCTGTCGGCGCGGAGCAGGAACATGCCGGCGTTCCAGAGGTACTCTCCGCTCTCGAGGTAGGCCTCGGCGGTGGCCCGGTCCGGCTTCTCGACGAAGCGGTCGAGGCGCGCGGCAACCTCGCCGAGGGCCTCCCCGCGGCGCAGGTAACCGTAGCCCGTCTCGGGGCTCGTGGGCACCACCCCGAAGGTCACGAGGAGGCCGTCGGCGGCCAGGGGTACCGCGGCATCGACCGCAGCGACGAAGGCCTCGCGATCGCGGATGATGTGATCCGCGGGCAGCACCAGCAGCGTGGCCTCCGGATCCGTGGCGAGGGCACGCAGGGCGGCGAGGGCGACGGCCGGGGCCGTGTTCCGGCCCTCGCGCTCGAGGATGATGGCCCCGGGGGCGACCTCGAGCTGGCGCAGCTGCTCGGCGACCAGGAAGCGATGCGCCTCGTTGCAGACCACCAGGGGCGGAGCGGCCTCCAGGCCATCGGTGCGGGCCAGGGTTTCCTGGAGCATCGACAGCTCGCTCGCCAGCGGCAGGAACTGCTTCGGGTAGGCCTCCCGGGAGACCGGCCACAGGCGGCTGCCGACGCCCCCGGACAACAAGACGGGTACCAGCATGCGGATCCTCGTTACCTGGGATTTCGTTGCCGGCAACCCCGGTCGCACGGCGGTTACAGGATGGTATCGGAAGACCGCGCGCCGACGCCAGCGGGTCGACGCGCCGGCGGCCCCGACCGGGCGCCGGCGACTACACCCGCGGGGCGGTGGATTTTTGGGGCCCAGCGGGTAGAATGCGAGGCCCTGTCTAGGGACGAGGACGCCAGCCGGCGCCCGGTCTCAGCCCTCGTCCGGGCCCCGCCCGACGCCTTCGACACCCGGAAAACCGATGACCCGACAGCAGAGTTTCAACAAGCAAGAGCTTCTCGAATGCGGCGCCGGCCACCTCTTTGGCCCCGGCAATGCCCAGCTCCCCGTGGGCAACATGCTCATGCTGGACCGGATCTGTCACATCAGCTCGGAAGGCGGCGCCGCGGGCAAGGGGGAAATCCGCGCGGAGCTCGATATCAACCCGGACCTGTGGTTTTTCGACTGCCACTTCCCGGGCGACCCGGTCATGCCCGGCTGCCTGGGCCTCGACGCCATGTGGCAGTTGCTGGGCTTCTTCCTCGGCTGGCGGGGCAACCCGGGGCGCGGCCGCGCCCTGGGCGCCGGAGAGGTCAAGTTCACGGGGCAGATCCTGCCAGGGGCCTCCCTGGTGACCTACCAGATCGACATCAAGCGCGTCATCGAGCGCAAGCTCGTGATGGGGATCGCCGATGGCACTGTGTCCGTGGACGGCCGAGAGATCTACACCGCCCGGGACCTGCGCGTGGGCCTGTTCCAGAGTACGGAGAGCTTCTGACCCATGAGCCGACGAGTCGTCATTACCGGTCTTGGCATCGTTTCCTGCCTCGGCAACGATGCCGGAAGCGTCGCCGACGCCCTCTACGCGGGCCGCTCCGGGGTCCGCCTGCGGCAGGAGCAGATCGACGCCGGCATGCGCTCCCATATCGCCGGCGCGCCGGAGATCGACATCGCCGAGCACATTGACCGCAAGCGCCTGCGCTTCATGGGTGACGCCGCGGCCTACGCCTATATCTCCATGGCCCAGGCGATCGCCGATGCGGGCCTGGAGGAAAGCGATATCTCCAACGAGCGCACCGGCATCATCGCCGGCTCCGGCGGCGCCTCCTCCGCAAGCCAGGTCGAGGCCGCGGACATTCTCCGCGAGCGCGGCCTGCGCCGCGTCGGCCCCTACCGCGTGACCCAGACCATGGGCAGCACGGTCTCGGCCTGCCTGGCCACGCCCTTCCGCATCAAGGGTGTGAACTATTCTATTTCCTCGGCCTGCTCCACGAGCGCTCACTGCATCGGCGCGGGCGCGGAACAGATCCAGCTCGGCAAGCAGGACCTGGTCTTCGCCGGCGGCGGCGAGGAACTGCACTGGACCATGAGCGCCCTCTTCGACGCCATGGGCGCCCTGTCGACGAAGTACAACGACACGCCGGAACAGGCGTCCCGGGCCTATGACGCCAACCGGGACGGCTTCGTGATCGCCGGCGGTGGCGGCATGCTGGTACTCGAGGAACTGGAGCATGCCCGCGCCCGCGGCGCGAAAATCTATGCGGAGCTCGTGGGCTACGGCGCTACCTCCGACGGCCACGACATGGTCGCTCCGTCCGGCGAGGGCGCCGTGCGCTGCATGCGCCAGGCGCTCGCCACGCTCGACGGTCCGGTGGACTACATCAACGCCCACGGCACCAGCACGCCGGCCGGCGACATCACGGAGCTGAAAGCGGTGCGCGAAGCCTTCGAGGACCTGGGCGCCATGCCGGTGATCGGCTCCACGAAATCCCTGTCCGGTCACTCCCTGGGCGCGGCGGGGGTGCAGGAAGCCATCTACAGCCTGCTCATGCAGCAGCGCGGCTTCGTCGCCGCCTCGGCAAACATCGAGACGCTGGACCCGGAAGCGGCGGGCGTGCCCATTGCCCGGGAACGCGTCGACGGCGCCAGCCTCACCCGGGTCATGTCGAACAGCTTCGGCTTCGGGGGCACCAACGCCTCGCTGGTCTTCCAGGCGTTCGACGACTGAAACGAGTCCCGGGCGGGCACGCGTCGCCCGTCAGCCCAGCAGCGAATCCAGCAGCAGCACCTGCACCGGGTCCCCGGCGGCGAGCGTCTGCCCCGCCGGCACCCGCGCCAGCGCATCGGCCGCACACACGGAGCTGAGTACCCCGGAGCCCTGCCTCGGAAACAGTTCCGCGCGGGTCGCTCCGTCGTTCCCGGAGCGCAGCCAAACGCGCCGGTAATCAGCCCTGGATAGCGGGCGCGCCACGGCGAAGTCCGCCCGCACCCAGAGCGCCACCGGGGGCTCGACCCGCGCGCCCTGCGCCGCCAGGAGGAAGGGCCGGGCCAGCAGGCAGAAGGTCACGAAGACCGACGTCGGGTTGCCGGGCAGACCGAGGAAGGGCGTGTCACCCACGCGGCCGAAGGCGAAGGGCTTGCCAGGCTTCACGGCGACCTTCCACAGGTCCAGCTCGCCGAGCGCCGACACCTGGGCGCGCACATGATCTTCCTCACCGACGGAAACACCGCCGGTGGAGAGCACGAGGTCCGCGCCGGCCGCTGCCTCGGCGAGGGCGGCGCGGGTGGCTTCGGCGCAGTCGGCCACCAGCACCGGAGGCTGTACCGCGAAACCCAGCCGTGCGAGCAGGGCCGCGAGCATCGGCCCGTTACTGTTGTAGCGCTGGCCCGGCGCCAGGGGGGCCTGCCCCGCGGGCACCAGCTCGTCACCGGTGGCCAGTACCGCCACGGTCAGGGGCCGGTAGACCACCAGCTCGCCACAGCCGACGGACGCGAGGAGACCGATATCCTGCGGCCGCAGGCGCCGGCCGGCAGCGAAGAGCTCGCTGCCGGCGGCGATGTCCTCGCCGCGGGGCCGGATGTTTTCACCGGCCGCGGGGGTCCGGCCCGGCCGCACCGCTTCCCCCGCCGCCTCACAGTCCTCCTGCATGAGTACCGCATCAGCGCCCTCGGGCAGGGGCGCGCCGGTAAAGATGCGCGCCGCGGTACCGCGCTGCAGGGGTTCGGGCGCGGTGCCGGCGGCGATGCGCTGGTGTACGGGGAGAAGGGCACCCGGCACGACCTCGTCGCTGCGCACGGCGTAGCCGTCCATCGCACTGTCGGCGAAGGCGGGGACGTCGGCCGGCGCGCGCACCGGGGAGGCCAGCACCCGGCCCGCCCCCGCTTCCAGCGGGACCGTCTCCAGCGCCGGCGGTGCGGGCACCGCTGCGAGCAGCCGCGCGAGGGCGCCCTCGAGGGAAATCATGCGCCGCGCAGTAGGCCGACGAAGTTGCAGGGCCGGTGCCGGCTGTCGAGCTGCTCCCGCAGGATACCCTCCCAGGCCGTGCGGCAGGCGCCGGTGGAGCCGGGCATGCAGAACAGCAGGGTGCCGTTGGCCAGACCCGCGAGGGCCCGTGACTGCACCGTTGAGGAACCGATCTCCGCCAGGGAAAGCGAGCGGAAAACCTCACCGAAGCCGACGATGTGCTTGTCGAAGAGCGGCGTCACCGCTTCCGGGGTCGAGTCGCGACCGGCAAAGCCCGTGCCGCCCGTCACCAGCACGACCTCCACGGCCGGGTCCGCAATCCAGGCGGAGAGAATGGCTCGCAGCCGGTAGATATCGTCCGGCACGAGCTCCCGGGCCACCACGCGGTGCCCGGCCTCGCTGGCCGCACGCGCAAGGTAGTCCCCGGAGCTGTCGTCCTCGGGACCGCGCGTATCGGACACTGTCAGGACCGCCACCGCAAGGTCGACGGCGGCATCACCGCTGGACTGGCCCATGGATTCAGTCTCCCTGCTGCTTCGAGAGGTAAGCCCGCACGGCGTCGCCGATCACGGCGCGCCAGGGCAACTGCTTGATGGCAAAAGTATCGCGCAGTTCGCGGCAGTCGAGAGACCAGTTGCGGCCGCTGTCGCCCTCTTCAACCGGGCTGCGGGCAATGGCGTCGTCGGCCACCGCCACGAACTGCGAGGCCGCCGCGATGACCGCCTCGGCAAAACCATACAGCGTGGTGCGGTCCGGGCTCGCGTAGTGAAACACCCCGCGCGGCTCCGCCCCCGCATCGACCTGGTCGAGCATCCCGGCAAGCACCCGGCCGAGATCGGCTGCGGGAACGGGGCAGAAGCTGTCACTGTCATCGAGCACCCTGGGCTCGCCGGCGAGAAGCGCGCGCAGCACATCATCGAGGAAGCCAGGCCCGTCGCTCGCAAAGACCGGCCCGGTTCGCAACACCGCGGCCCGGCTGCAGGCCGCCAGCACCTGGGCCTCGACCGCAGCGAGGAGCGAGCCGGGAGGATCCTGGGCATCAGGGGTTTCCTGCTCCCGGTAAGGATGGGGCAGGGTCCCGGAAAAGACAGCGGCGCTGGACAGTAGCAGGTAATCGGCCCCCGAGCGCTCGCAGGCCTTCGCCAGCCAGTGGGAACGGGCGCAGTCCAGGTCCTGCAAGGGCTCGCCGGCGGCGAGGAGGTGGGTGAAGCGCAGGTCGACCACGCAGGCCGGCCCCGCCCGCCGCACGGCCTTCTTGGCCTGGCGTTCGCTCTTCCAGCGGCTGGCGGCAATCGTGACCGGTTCAACCTCGTGGCGCCCCCAGCGGGCAAGAACGGAGAGCAGCGCCGCACCGGCGGCGCTGTCCGAAGCGATGACGAGAACCTCCACCGACGCCTACCCGGCGGGCTTCGGCCGCGAAGAGCCGCGGGCCGGCCTGATATGGCCCATCCCCGCGAGGCCCGGCGCGGCCCGGCCTGACGCGGCTCGGCCTAGCGCGGCCCGATCCAACCTAGAAGGGGATGTCGTCGTCGAAGTCACCGAAGTCCGGCGGGTTGTCTCCGCCGCCGGCGCCTGCCGGGGCCTGGGCGCCGCCCTGCTGTTGCCGCGGAGGCGCCTGGTTGAAGCTGTCTGCCGGTGCATCGTAGCCACCACCGCTCATCTGGCCGCGGCTGTCGAGCATCTGCATCTCGTTGGCGACGATTTCGGTCGTGTAGCGGTCCTGGCCGTCCTGACCCTGCCACTTGCGGGTGCGCAGGGAACCCTCCACGTAGACCTTGGAGCCCTTGCGCAGGTACTCACCGGCAATCTCCCCGAGGCGATTGAAAAATACCACCCGGTGCCACTCGGTCCGCTCCTGCGGCTGGCCGGTCTGCTTGTCCTTCCACTGTTCGGAGGTGGCGAGACGGACGTTGGTAACGGCGCCGCCGGAGGGCATGTAGCGGGTCTCCGGGTCGGCTCCGAGGTTGCCGATGAGGATCACCTTGTTAATACCACGCGATGCCATGGCTCGTCCTGCCTCCTTGCGCCTGGGAAGGAGCGACTATAGCAACGCGCCGGGGCGAATGCGACAGCAGAAACGGTCAGCCGCGGACCGCGGCCTCACGGGCGCGGGGCGCCGCTACCAGGCGCCAGCTACTGGCGATCCAGAACAGGCCCGGCACGAGGCAGAGCAGGAACAGCGCGTCGACACCGCCCTGCTGCATCACCCAGCCGCCGCTGGCGCCGCCGCAGAAGGCACCGATGAACTGGCTGGTGGAGTAGACACCGAGCGCGGTGCCCTTGCCGCCGGGGAACACCGCCTTGCTCACGAGGGACGGCAGGCTCGCCTCGAGGTAGTTGACGGCAACGAAGTAGAGCCAGAGGGCAAAGTAAAGCACGGCGGGAATCGCCAGCAGCGTGACGCCGGCCACCGAGAGCACGAGCATGGCGATGGACAGGAGCAGCATGCCGCGCACGTAACCGTGCCGCTCCGACAGGCGCAGCAGCGGCAGCATGCCCAGGATCGAGGCGACCAGCACGGGCAGGTAGACCTTCCAGTGCGCCTCCCGGGCCACGCCGAGAACATCCTCGATGGCAAAGGGGATCACCAGGAAGCTCGCAGTGAGGATGAAATGCAGGCTGAACACCCCGAAATCCAGGCGCCGAAGCGCCGGATCCGCCAGCACCTTGCCGATCATTCCCGGCTGCGCACCCACCTCGTCGTGGTGCCGGCTCTGTACCCCGCGGGGCACCCCGAAGAACACGATGGCGATGCCCGCGGTCGCCAGCGCCGCCGTCAGCAGGAAGACGCCGTGCAGCCCGCTGAAGGCTGCGATGATGGGGCCGAGCACCAGCGACAGGGCGAACGACAGGCCGATGCTGGCACCGACGACGGCCATCGCCTTGGTGCGCTGCTCGTCGGTGGTGATGTCCGCCACCAGCGCCATCACCGACCCGGCAATCGCGCCGGCGCCCTGCAGCAGGCGGCCCACGGCGATCCCCTCGACAGACTCGGCCAGGCCGGCGACCACGCTGCCGATGGCAAAGACCAGCAGCCCGCCGAGGATCACCGGCACCCGGCCGACCCGGTCGGAGAGCCAGCCCAGGGGAATCTGCAGCAGCGCCTGGCTGAAGCCGTAGGCGCCGAGCGCAATGCCGATCATCAGCGGCGTGCCGCCGGGCATATCGGCCGCGTAGAGCGCGAGCAGGGGCAGCACCATGAACAGCCCGAGCATGCGGAAGCTGTAGAGCAGCGCCAGCGCACCGACAGCGCGGCGCTCGACCGGGGTCATGGGATTCTTGGTCAACAAACGGGGAGCCTCCTGAACGGGCCGAATGGTAGCACGATGCGCGGAAGGCATTGGAACCGAGGCTCTTTATGGCACTTCGTAGCCCGGGTGGGCGAGGGGGAGCCCCCGGCGCGGCCGCAGGCGCCAGGCGAGGGCCGGCCGCTGCGCAACTCGACCAAAATTCGCTGCGCGAATTTTCGGGACTCGAACAGTGCTCGCGGAAAGCCCCGGCCCTCGCCTGGCGCCAAAGCGCGGCCTGAATGCGCCGGGGGCTCCCCCTCGCCCACCCTGACGCTGCGGAAAGCCTGAAAGGCTGCCTGGTGCATGGCACTGCGCAGGGGCTGGCGCGGGGGAAACGCCCCAGGAAAAGAGCGGGACAGGGAAGGACCCAGGCACACAACCAAGAAAGCGCTTTTCGCGTTTCCCCGGGGAATTCTCCCCGGGGAGCC